>NZ_SRLV01000070.1:0-46837 GCF_006518205.1 Myxococcus sp. CA005
GGTGGCAGGCGGGCGGGCGAGCGCACGGGTGGCCATGGCGGGCGCGCGTGTGCAGCTTGCTGACTTGAACGTGCCCGACGTGAATCCCATACAGGCCCTGTCCCACCTCCTCCAGGAGGAGCGCGAGCGCCTGGCGCGCCTGTGGGCCAAGCGCCTGCGCGCGGAGACATATGACGTGGAGGTCCCCGGGAGGGACCTGCGCGCTCCGCTGCGCCGGTTGCTGGACGAGCTGGCCCGCCTGCTCAAGGACCGGCCCGACGACGTCGTCCGGCTCTGGCCGGAGGTGGTCCGCCCGCACGGCGCCTTCCGCTACACCCAGAACTTCGACCCCGAGGACCTGACGCGTGAGTTCAAGTCCCTGGAAGAGGTGATTCTCCACGTCTACGCGCGCCGCAACGGTGGCTTCATCGAGTCCCAGGTGGCGGAGCTCGTGGCGGAGCTGGTGTGGGAGGCGGACGCCGCGGCCCAGGCGTCCTATGCGCGCATCCTGAAGACGGAGGAGGTGCGCTTTCGTGAAGCGGCGGTGATGGAGTCGGTGCTCAACCAGGTGGACGTGGGCATCATGCTGGCGGAGGTGGACGGCACCGTCTCCTTCGCTACGCCGCCGGTGAGCCGCCTCATGGGGGTGCCCATGCGCGCGGTGGTGGGGGGGCGGGCGGCGAACACCATCAATCCCGTGCTGACGCAGGTGAACGCGCGCCACCTCACGGGCGAGCCCTTCAAGCTGGCCGACATGCCCTTCCTGCGGGCACTCAAGGAGAAGGGGCCCGTGCGTGGGGTGATGATGGTGGTGGAGCGCCCCGGCGGCGACACCGCGACGCTGGAGCTGAGCGCCACGCCCGTCTGGGAAGAGGAGGGCGAGCTGGCCGGCGCCATCCAGACCTTCACCGACCGCACGGAAGCGGTGAACAAGACGAAGGCACTCCAGAGCGCGCACGGGGAACTGCGCAGACTCCAGGGCCGCCTGCTCCAGCGCACCCGCCAGCAGGCGCTGGGACAGCTCGCCAGTGGCGCGGCGCATGCGCTCAACAACTTCCTCAACGTGCTGCGGCTGCGAATCACCCTGCTGCAACGCGAGTTCAAGCCCGAGCACCTGGAGGCGCTCGACAAGACGGTGCAGCAGATTGGCGAGTTGGTGGCCCGGCTCCAGGAGTTCAACATCCAGCGTACCCAGGAGCAGCCCACCGACGTCCCGGTGGACCAGACGGTGCGGGAGGCGCTGGAGCTGGCGCGCGGCGAGCTGGAGCAGCGCGAGCACCCGGTGTACGTGGACCTGGACCTGGGCGATGTCGGCAACGTGCGCGCGGATACGGGCTTCTTCCGCGAACTGGTGGTGAACCTGCTGCTCGTCTCGCGCGACCGGATGGAGGCCGGAGGCCGGCTGCACGTCTCCACGCGCGCGGAAGGCTCCTCGTGGCTGACGCTGCGCATCGAGGACGAGGGCACGCCCTACGCGCCCGATGAGCTGGCGCGGCTGTTCGACCCGCTGCGCCGGGACGCGAGCGCGCCGCAGTTGTCCCTGTTCCTGGCGGTGGCGCGGGCACAGGTGGAGCGCTGGGGCGGCGAGCTGACGGCGGAGGTTCCGGCCTCGGGTACGGGCACGGCCTTCGTGGTGCGCCTGCCCCGCGTGCATGAAGGCGCCGTGTCCACCGCGCCACGTCCGGAGCCGTCGCGCGCGGAGGTGATGCGGCCGGCGGGGCCCCGGCGCTTCCAGCAGACGCGCAGCGTGCTGGTGGTGGATGACGACCTCGACAACGCGCGGATGATGGCGGAGGTGCTGGGCGAGGAAGGCTACGAGGTCCAGGTGGCCCACAGCCCCGCGGTGGCGCTGGGGATGTGGGACCGGCGCCGCTACGACGCCGCGCTGCTGGACGCGGTGATGCCGGAGATGAGCGGCTGGGAGCTGGCGCGCGAGCTGCGCAAGAAGACCCCTCAGGCGCTGCTGGCCATCGTCACCGGCATGGACGTGCGCGGACAGAACCGCTCCAACCTCGCGCTGGTGGACGCCGTGTTCCGCAAGCCCATCGACGTGGGCGCGCTGGATGACTTCCTGGGGCAGTCCGACACCGCCGCTTCCGAGAACGGTGCGTCGACCACGGGTTCCGCGCCACCCGCCTGAGCGCAGCGGACAGGACGACGTGGGGTCTCAGCCGGGCCGGTAGCTCGCGGCGTTACACTTTCCACTCAAAGTGTTGCGGCACGCGTCACACCGCGAAGCCCATTCCGCCGGGCGGGGCCCGTGTCCGAGGGGAGCGGGTGCTTCCCCAGTGCAATCTCCCTGTCTGGTTAGAACTGCGAGTGTGGCTCGTCGCTTGCTCCAGGACCGCGGGCCCGCCGGTGCCCGCGGTCCTGATTCGGGCGTCCACCCCCGGTGGTTGCCACTCCCAAGAGGTGCTGCGTGAGATTCAATCTGAGAGGCCTGTTGCTGGCCGGAATGATGCTGGCCGGCGGCGGTGCCATGGCGGAAGAGAGCGCGGTCTGCGAAGGCCGTACGTCACAACCTCCCCTGCAGCGGGATGCCCAGGGGCGCGTGAAGGTGGGTGAGGACGTCGTCGCCACCTTCAAGTCACGTCAGCCCAGCGCGCGTCCGGAGGGTGTTCGCGCCAAGGCCGAGCTGGCCTGGACGGACCGCGTCAGCAGCCCGGGTGCCACGTACATCGCGCCGCACTTCAGCCAGTTCGCGCTCGCGTCGGGGGACTACGTCATCGTCCGCGCGCCGGACGGCTCGCGTGAGTACCGCTACGAGGGCTTCGGCAAGGGCGAGGGCAACGCGCCGGTGAGGGGCGGCTTCTGGAGTGGTCACATCTCCGGTGACGTCGCCATCGTCGAGTTGTGGAGCACGGGCGGCCAAGCGAAGTCCGGCTACACCATCGACCGGTTCGCTCGTGGCTTCGCCAACCTGGCGGCGCTGGGCGAGGACCTGGACAACAAGGCCCTCTGCGGTCCGGACGACTCGCGCAACGCGCGCTGCTACCAGACATCGGACCCGCGTCAGTACAAGCACTCGCGCGCGGTGGCCCGTCTGCTCATCAACGGCAGCGGGGCCTGCACGGGCTGGCTCGTGGGCAACCAGGGCCACGTGATGACCAACGAGCACTGCATCGCCAACACCTCGGACGCGCTCAACACCGACTTCGAGTTCATGGCCGAGGGCGGCGCCTGTACCTCCGCTTGCAACAGTTGGTTCGGCTGTCCGGGCACGGTGGTGGCCACGAGCTCCACGCTCATCGCCGTGGACGCGCCCCGGGACTACGCCCTGGTGCGGCTGCCCACCAACCCCACGGCCACCTACGGCTACCTCCAACTGCGCAACACCACCGCGTTCGTGGATGAGCGCATCTACATTCCCCAGCACCCCGCCGCCTGGGGCAAGCACATCGCCCGCAACTCCACGCACGCGTCGGACGCCTCGGGCTTCGCGGAAATCTTCGCCCTCAACCGGCCCGCGTGCTCGCCGGGTGGCCCGCTGGACATCGGCTACTACGCGGACACCCAGGGTGGCTCGTCCGGCTCTCCCGTCATCGCCAACTCCGACCACCGCGTCGTCGCGCTGCACCACTGCGCCAACTGCCCCAACCGTGGCGTGCCCATCACCTCCATCATCTCCCACCTGGGTTCCCTGTTGCCTCAGTGCGCGCTGCGCAGCGCCACCTGCCCGGACCCGTATGACGTCTGGATGCGCGACACCTGGTCCGACACCGGCCTGGAGCCGGACCCCGCCACCGCGGGCCAGGACATGTGGGCCAGCCCGTACATCTGGATTCGCCGCAACCCGGACGGCGTCGCCAACCCGCACGTCCACCAGAACCCCGAGTTGGGCGCGACGAACTACGCCTACGTGAAGCTGCACGGCGGGCCCCGTCCGGGCGCCACGGGGCGCCTCAAGCTGTACTACGCCAACGCCTCCACCGGCCTGGCCTGGCCCACGGACTGGACGCAGTTCGGTGACGTCGCCGTCAACGGCTTCACACCCGACACGCACATCGTCCAGGCGCCGTGGAGCAGCCTGCCCGGCGAGGGCCACTACTGCCTGGTGGCGCGCTGGGAGTCCGCATCCGACCCCATGTCGTTCACCGAGACGACGGACATCGACACCAACGTGCGTCAGAACAACAACATCATCTGGCGCAACGTGAACATCGTGGACCTGGAGTCCGGCAGCGAGGAGGTCCACTTCATCGTGCGCAACGTGCACGAGGGAATCCGGGCGCTGCGGCTGGCGGTGCGGGTGCCGGAAACGGACCGGCAGCGGCCCTTCCCGGGGAATGGCGGCCGTGTCGTCGTGCGTCTGCCGGACGAGCTGTTCAAGCGCTGGGTGGAGGCGGGCGGCAAGGCCGAGGGCATGAAGATGCTGCGCGAGGGCGAGTTCGAGGTCGTGTCTCCGGAAGGGGGCGTGTTCCACGAGCTGCCGCTGGGCTTCCGCGAGGAGCACCAGTTGCGGATGTTCTTCGAGCGCTCGGCGGATGCCACGCCGGAGCCCTACCACCTGGAGGTCGTGCAATTCGACCAGGACAAGCCTGAGCGTGAGAGCCTGGGCGGCATCGGCTACGACATCTACACCCACGGCGAGCCGAAGCCGAAGCAGTAGCCGTCGCTTCGTCTGACGCGGCTTCGCTCGCGTGCCTTCCTGGCGCGGGCGGAGCCGTGACGTGTTTGCATCCGTCCGTCGCCGTGCTTTGTCTGGTCTCCGGCGCGGCGCTTCCCGCCGCGTCCTTTCCCGGAGGCAGTGCGTGCGGGTGGATGACCTTTGCCTGGTGCTGGTGTCCTCGCTGTTGCGGGAGGACCGTGCCCGGTGGCCTCAGCGGCTCGAGGCGCTGGAAGAGGAACTGGGCGCGTCCTGGGCGCTGCGGCGGCTCGAGGTGCCGAGAGCGTACTCCCTGGGTGTGCGGCTCCTGGATGGGCGTGAGCTCCCGCTCGCCACGTGGCTCGACTCGTTCGAGGAAGGTGGGGTGCACTCCGTTCGCGTGGTGGACCTCGGCGCGTCCTCGACCGAGGCGCTTCCCGCGCACATCGCCGCCGCGTTCGCCAACTCGGGAGGCGTGGTGCTGGAGGTGACTTCGGGTGGGGCGTCCTCGCTCTTCCTCCTGCGAATGCACTCCAGCCGCCCGCACCTGCTCACCGCGCGGCAACTCGTGGACTTCGCCCGTGCGCAGTCGCACGCGGACCGCGTCTTCGAGGCCTGGGCGGAGTCCATCTCCGAGAACAACCAGCTCAACGACCGGCCCGCGGTGCCGGCCTCGGAGGTGCCGGACTACCTGGCCTCGCCGGACGGGTTCGTGCACTACGACTTGCGCGGCGGTGACCTGGTGGAGGAACTCCAGGCCACCCTTCGCCGTCACGGCGCGGACGTGACGATTCCAGACGCGCTCCGGGCCTGCTTCTACACCAGCGACCCGGACGCACTGTTTCGCGAGATGCTGTCTCCCGAGCAGCAGGCGGAGTTCGTCCCGTCGGAGGAGCAGCTCCTCCTCACCGACACCACCACGCCCCAGCAGTTCGCTGACCTGGTGGCCGCGCAGCCCTTCGCCGTGGATGCCTGGACGCGCATCGCCCGGGACCAGAACTCGTTCCTGGCGGAGGGGGAGTCACCCGTGACGGCGGAGGGTTTCGAGGCCCGTCTCCGGACGATGGCGCCGGATGGGCTCCAGTCGATGCTGACCGGCAACCTGATGCTGGCGTTGCAGCAGGCGGCCCGGGTCCATGGCGCGGAGTTGGTCATCCCCGAGTCCTTGCGCGGATGCGTCCGGCCTGCGTTCTCTCGGGGAGAGGACCCGGGGTGGATTCCGGGCAAGGAATTGCTGCGCCTGCAGTCCAATCCCGACGTGTACCAGATGTACCTGTTCCACGAACTGGCGGCCGGGCCCGCGCCCGTGGCCGAGGGGCCGTCCTGGGACGAGGCGCGGCGTGGCTTCACGAAGGCATTGCGGGAGGCAGTTGCCTTCTCGGCCGCGCAGGGCTCGAACTTCGCGGATGCGTTCAAGCTGGCGCTGTTCGCGCTCGAAGGGCAGGCGCCGCGCTACGACGAACTGTCACCGGAGCGGGTGCCGGATTACCTGGAGGCGGTGAAGGCCGCGGGCTTCGACGGGCGGCCGGTGCAGGTCTTCGAGGACAGGTTGGGCTCGTTGGGACTGTTCCAGTCGCTGGGGATGTCCGAGGAGAAGCTGCGTGGACTGCTCGCCTACCTGCTGTCCGATGTATTTGGCGGCATGGGCTCGTGGAACGACCAGTACTTCGAGACGCCCGAGGCGCAGCAGCAATACGATGCGGTGTCAGCGCGGCTGTTCAGCGAGCGGAGTGCGTTCTTCGTGGCCACGCTCAACGCGCGTTGAGGCGGAAGGTGTGATGGTGGGCACGGCAGCCGGGCCCTGGCTGCCTGTCCCTCCCTTGTGGCGCTGGATGACGGTGTCCACCTCTGAGGGAGGAGGAGACACCACCATGTCACGCAAGACGATGGACTGCCGGAAGGCGCCCAGTGACACCCACTGCACGCTGACGATTTCGGGCGAGGAGGACGAGGTATTCCAGGCGGCCATCTCGCACGCGGTCTCCGCGCACGGCCACGAGGACTCCGGTGAGCTGCGCGAGATGGTTCGCGGCATGCTCGAGGACGAGGCGCCCGAGGCCAGCATGGGCCAGCCCATGTCGATGCAGGAGCCGCAGCAGCCGAGCAGGCACTGAAGGCCGCGCCTGTCAGTGTGTGGGCAGCTCGCGGAACGAGACTCCGTCCAGTTCCAGGCGGCGCACCGTTTCCATGAACCGCTCGGTGCCGACAATCATCGTGGCGAAGTTGCCCACCCGGAACAGGTCCACGTCCACCGGGAGCGAGGCCGCGTCGAGGATGGGCTCGTCGGGTCGACGGAACCCGAGGCGTCCGCAAGTGGCGCACCGAGGGGGCAGGTCAGGAGGCATGCAGTCCGCGTGCAGTTGGCCACGCGGGTCGAGCTGAAGCTCCAGGAGCTCGGGGGCGTCCTTCTGCCGGAACCGCAGCTCTGTTCGCGCGCCGAGCAGCCCGCGGATGCCTTCCTCCCGAAGTCGCTCCAGTTCTTCGTGGCGAATCAGCAACAGACTGCTGCCCAGCCATGCGAAGGAACCGAACCGCCCGGAGGCGGTTCCCACCAACGGGCCGAACGTCGTCCCCGGGGGAAGCAGGGCACCTGGTGGTGCCAGGGGCCGTACCAGCTCCCGGAGCCGTGAGAACTCGGTGAATGGCTCAGGCCTGGCTTTCAAGAAGGCGCTCTGCTCGGGCAGGACGGACAAATCAACGGCGGGATACTGATGTCCTGAGCTGGCCCAGGTTTCACCGCAGCCCGGGCATCCCGCGAGGCCGGGCAGCCCCCACTTGTGCGCGGCGTTGAGGCTGCCGTTGGTGTGGGCTTGCACCGTCGAGTCTTCGCGCAGCCAGAAGAAACGCGTCATTCGTCCTCATGCTCCAGGGCGAGAATAGTAGGGCTGGATGGGACCGCCCATGAGCTCAAAGCGGTGAATCAGCTCCCCTGCGTGTCTGAAAATCTCGGTTGGGGTCGCACCCTCGTTCGCGTCTTTGAACTCACGCCAGGCCCTGTTCCACTCGCCGCCCCCTTCGCCGCCCCGGTGAATCCGCTGATGGACGTGGCGTGGAATGGGCATCGTGTAGTCGTGGATTTTCACTCCCTGCCGTTCGAACCAGCGGGCGAGGTCCTCTGCCTGCGGGAAGATGTGGTGTTTCTCCCAGCGCCCAGGTGTGAGTCGAGGTGGCGCTGAGAAGAAGCGCTCAGGGGCGCCATTCCAGTTGGGGAACACCATGACGGCGCCCCGAGGCAGGTGCTGTCCTCCGCCCCGGTTCCTCCGGGGGCCTCTGCCGGGAGCCGCGACCGCCGCGGGCGGGCGAGCCGGTGGGAAGCGCGCGAACTCCACCGCGCCATCCAGGTCCTGACACCGGTAGAAGCCACAGGCGTCTCCCATGCACAAGAGCGAGACGCACTGGTCCTCATCTGGCGTGGCGCACGCCTCCTCGGCGCCGTTCCATGCTTGCTGAGTGGACGCCTGTGGAGCCGACGCGCAGCCTGCCCACGGTGCCGTGAGCAGCAGTAGCCAGAGTGACAGGAGTGTTCGCATGGTTTGGGGAACCTATCGTCCAGCGCCGAGATGGTCGTTAGAGTCCCGCCAGTGAGTGCCCCCCTGGACCTGGAGCGCGTCCGCCGCAAGGTGGAGGCGGGTGAGATTCTGAGCGACGCGGAGCTGGCCCTGCTCCGTGCCGAGGCGCAGCGTGGCACCGGCTCCGCCTTGCGCTTGGCCCTGGCGCACGCCCTCATCAACGCGGGCGCTGAACGTGAGGCGCTGCCCCTGCTGGAGACCTTGCGGCGGGACTTCCCACGCGACCTGCCTGTGCGGCTGGGACTGGCGCGGGCCCTGCTCGGACTGGAGCGCCACGGCGACGCGGAGCGGCTGCTGACCGAGGTCCTGGCCCAATCGCCAGGAGACCCGGAGGTGCTCAAGGTGCTCGCGGTGCTGGGACTGCGGCGCGGTGAAGCGGACAAGGCGCGTGCCTATGTCGCGGATGCGCTGGCTCGCGACCCCTTCGACGCCGAGGCACGGCTGCTGAAGGAGGAACTGGAGTCCGTGGACCTGCCGCCTCCGTCCGTTCCCCAGGAGCAGGTGCTGCGCCCGGAGTTCACCGCCGCGCTCACCGCCGCGCTGGGCCGCGCACGGGTGGCGTTCCGACGGCAGGGGAAGGACCTGCTCGTGAAGCTCGCCACGGGCGGTGTTGGACGCGTGGACGTGGGCTCGCTGTACGCGGCCTACCAGGAGTCCCCGGGCACGCAGGGGCTCACTGCCTACGCGGATGCGCTGGCGGCGCGGCTCGGCGGGTTGTCTTCGGGCCTGAGCGCGGAGGTCGCGGCGTTGGAAGCGCGGCTGCGCCCGGTGCTGCGCCCAGCGGACTTCGCGGCGCGCGCCGTGGGCGCCTTGCACCGGCCCGGTCCCGCGGGTCTGGAAGTCTTCTACGTGCTGGAGGACGCGGAGTTCGTACGCTACCTGCCCGAAGCCGCACTGGCCCCCGCGGGACTCACGCCGGAGTCGGCGGACGCGGCGGCATGGCGCAACCTCGCCTCGCGTCTGGCTCCGGTGCGGCCCGTGCTCGTCGACCAGGGGGAAGTCCGGCTGGCGGAGGCCTTCTCCGGACTCTGGGCCGTGGCGGAGGGGGACGGCCATGACGCCGCGCGGCTGCTCCTGCCTTCGCAGCGCGAGGAGCTGGCACTGCTCGCCGGAGAGGGCCCCCTGCGCGTGGCCCTCGGACGGCGTGAGCTGGTGCTGGTCTGCCGCGAGTCGGATGCCGCCGCGTGCGAGGCCCTGGCGCGACTCATGCCCTCGCCGGATGGAATCCCGGGCACCTTCCGCCTGACGGAAGAGGGCCTGTCCGCGGTGTGAGGCGGTTTCAGCCCGCCGTGCCCGCGGGCAGGTGGTCCACGAACAGCACCTCACGGTAGCCCAGCGTGAGCAGCAGCGCCCGCAGCGAACGCTCCGCTGACTCCCGCGCCCGCCGCTGGAGTTTCCCGTTCGAGCGGACCTCCTGCTCGAAGGCGAGGCGGGCCTTCTCCAGCAACTGCGCCGTCTGCTCGCTGTCCAGGTTGGAGTCGATGACCTCCGTCTCGCCAGGACGCAGCTCCACCTTCACCTCCATGGGCGGCAGCATCACGTAGACGCGCGTGCCCGTCACCTGGAGATGAGAGCGGTCGAAGCGCTGGAAGTCGAAGCCCAGGTGCGCGTTCGCGAAGACGATGGCGCGGCCATGCGGATTCTGGAGCGCGTAACGCGCCCAGTTCAGCACGTCCTTCCAGAGCGCATCCGTGGCCTGGGGCTCCGGCGTGAAGGTCACCTTCTTGTAGAGCGAGACCTCCAGCGTCTCCAGCCGGGCCACGTCCCGCATCTGCTGCACGACGGACGGCGTGTCCGGCAGCGACGGCGATGCGGGCTTCATCAACACCCAGGCCCCCAGCGCGCCGAGCGCGGCGCCCAGGACGACGGTGAGGACTCGCGAGAGGTGCGCCATGGGCCCCAGTGTACCTCCCCGCGCAGGCGCTTCCGGCGAGCTCATATCGAAGGCGCCAGCAGGACGACCGAGTAACCCACGGCCGTCCGTGCTCCAGGATTCTCGTACGAGTGCTTCTGGTCCCCCCGGAAGACGACCACGTCCCCGGGCTGGAGGTGGAAGCGCTCCCCACTGGCGACGAGCACCAGCTCCCCCGACTCACACGCCAGGTACTCCCGGGTGCCGGGGGTGTGCGGAACGCCGGTGATGCGCACCTGCGGCGGCAGCTCCACGCGGTCGAACTCCATGCCCGGCAGCGGGTCCGGCAGCAGCTTGCGCAGCATTCCGCCACCACGCGTCCGGACGGGCAGGGTGGCGCGCGGGTAGTGCCGGGCACTGGCGCGGGGCTTCGCAATCAGCTCCTCCAGCGACACCTGGAGCGCGGCGGCCACGCGGTGCAGCACGGACAGGGTCGGGTTGGCCGCGCCGGACTCCAGATGGGCCCAGGTGGCGCGCGGCACGCCCGCCAGCCGGGACAACTGCGCCTGTGTGGCGCCTCGCGTTTCGCGCAGGGAACGGATGTTGCGGGCCAGTCTGCCGGGCAGGTCATCGTCGTTCATGGATTGGCAATCTGCCAAGCCCTTGGACCACATGCCAACGCAATGGCGAGCGGCGTGTATCTCCCGTCGCAAGGAGAACGCACGAATGATTCGCATCGACAAGAGCATCCTGATTACGGGCGCGAGCCGGGGACTGGGGCTTGCGCTGATGAATGGATTGGCTCGCCGAGGCGCGCGGGTGGTGGGCGTGGCGCGTCATGCCGCGGAGATGGGGGCCGTCGCGGAGGCGCTGCGCTGGGAGGGGTTGGAGGCGCACGCGCTGGCCTGCGACGTGGGGGACAAGGAGGCCATCTACCCGATGGTGGGCGCGGCCACCGCGCTGGTGGGCCCGCTGGACGTGCTGGTCCACAACGCGAGCACGCTGGGGCCCACACCGCTGCCGCTGCTGCTGGACACCGCCTGCGAGGACCTGCAGCGCGTGCTGGAGGTCAACGTGGTGGGCCCCTTCCGCCTCACCAAGGCGGTGGCCGGGAACATGTCGGTGCGAGGCAAGGGGCTGGTCATGCACATCACCTCGGATGCGGCGGTGTCCGCCTATCCCCGCTGGGGCGCATACGGCGTGTCCAAGGCCGCGCTGGAACACCTGGGGCGCGTCTGGGCCGCGGAGCTGGAGGGCACGGGCGTGCGCTTCGTCTCGGTGGACCCCGGGGAGATGGACACGCGGATGTACCGTGACGCGGTGCCGGACGGGGATTACTCCCAGTTGAGCCGGCCGGAAGCGGTGGCGGCCCGGCTGGTGGAGTGGGTGGCGTGGCAGTCGGAGTCGGTGCCCTCGGGCGCCCGCCTGGAGGCGGCGAAGCTGGAGGCCGCATGAAGCCCGCGCGCTGGCCCGCGGACCGCCCCGAGGAGGGACGCCTGCTGCATGTGGAGCCGCGCGCCCGCCGCTATCGCGACACCCGCGTGGCGGACCTCCCGTCGCTGCTGCGCGCCGGGGACCTGCTGGTGGTGAACGACGCCGCCACGCTGCCCGCGTCCCTGGTGGGGCGAACGGAGTCCGGAGAACGAATCGAGCTGCGCCTGTTGTCACGCGAGCCGGACGGCACCTGGACAGGGGTGCTCTTCGGCGCGGGGGACTGGCGAAGGCGCACGGAGGACCGGCCACCGCCGCCGGTGCTGGCCGTGGGCGCGGGGCTCGTGGTGGGAGGCCTGAAGGCGCTGGTGGTGGCGGTGCTGCCACCGTCTCCCCGGTTGCTGCGTGTGGCCTTCGACGCGACGGGGGCGGCGCTCTGGTCCGGGCTCTACCGGAGCGGGCGTCCGGTGCAGTATGCGTACCTGGAGGCGCCGCTGTCGCTGTGGCATGTGCAGACGGCGTATGGCGCGCGGCCCTGGTCCGTGGAGGCGCCCTCCGCGGGGCTGCCCCTCACCTGGAGCGTGCTGCTGACGCTGCGCAAGCAGGGCGTGCGGCTGGCCTCGCTCACCCACGCGGCGGGGCTGTCCTCCACGGGAGACGCGGCGCTGGACGCGGCGTTGCCTTGGCCCGAGCGTTCCGACATTCCCGCCGCCACGGTGGAGGCCGTCCTGCACACGCGGGCCTCCGGGGGGCGGGTGGTGGCGGTGGGCACCACCGTGGTGCGGGCCCTGGAGGGCCGCGCGGCGCGGCACGGCGGCTGGTTGGTGGCGGGGGAGGAGGTGACGGACCTGCTGCTGGGGCCGGGCTTCGTCCCTCGGCTGGTGCACGGGCTGTTCACCGGCGTGCACGAGCCAGGGAGTCGCCACCACGCGTTGCTTCAGGCCTTCGCGCCGCTGCCGCTGCTCCAGGAGGTGGCCGCGCACGCGGAGGCGCGCGGCTACCTGGGGCACGAGTTCGGAGACTCGTGCCTGCTGCTGGACGCGTGAGCGGTGTGGGCCTCGGGGCCCTACTGGAGCTGCGTGGGCTCCAGCTCCACCTTCACCCAGCCGGGCTTGCGCGCGTCGAAGTTGCGGTACGCGTCAATGGCGCTGCCCATGGGCTCCACATGGGACAGGATGGCCGTGGGGTCCACCACGCCAGTGCGCACCAGCTCCAGCAGCTTGGGGATGTACTTGCGGTGGTTGCAGTTGCCCATCTTCATCGTGAGGTTCTTGTTCATCGCCATGCCGATGGGGAACGTGCGCACCTGCGCCGGGTAGACGCCGATGATGGACAGGGTGCCGGCCTTGGCCAGTCCCTCCACGGCCCACATCAGGGCCTGCGCGGGCGCGTCGCCGGGCACCCAGTTGTCACCCTTGGGATTCGTCTTCGGGGCGGCTTCCTTCACCTCGCGCTTGAACTCGGCCTTCTCCTGGTGGGCCTTCTTCGCCGCGGGGCCGTGGTGCGGATGCATGGCGTCCACGCCCACCGCGTCGATGGCGCGGTCCACGCCAATGCCGTTGGTGAGGCGCTTGAGCGTCTCGAGCGGGTCTTCCTCCTCGAAGTTGATGACCTCGGCGCCCTGGGCCCGCGCCAGGTCCAGCCGGTCCTCGTGGCAGTCGATGGCGAAGACGCGGCCGGCGCCCAGCAGCTTCGCGCTGACGATGGCGAAGAGGCCCACGGGGCCGCAGCCGAACACCGCCACGGTGTCACCGGGTTTGATTTCCGCCAGCTCCGCGCCCATGTAGCCGGTGGGGAAGATGTCGGAGATGAGGATGGCCTGCTCGTCGCTGACGCCCTCGGGAATGCGCACCAGGCCCACGTTCGCGAAGGGCACCCGCACCTTCTCCGCCTGCATGCCGTGGAAGGGCCCCGTCTCCTGGGGACCGCCGAAGAAGGCCGTGCCCGCGCTGGGGCCGTTGGGGTTGGCGTCGTTGCACTGTGCGTGGTACCCGGCGCGGCAGTACGAGCAGTTGCCGCAGGCGATGGTGGACGGGATGACCACCCGGTCGCCGATGTTGAGGTTGCGGACGTCATCGCCCAGCGCCTCGATGACGCCCACGCCTTCGTGGCCCAGGATGGTGCCCGGCTTCATGCCCGGCATGGTGCCGCGAATCATGTGGAGGTCCGTGCCGCAGATGGCGCTCGCCGTCAGGCGGACGATGGCATCCGTCGACTTCTCGATTCGCGGCTCCTCCACGTCGTCGAGCCGGATGTCCCCAATCCCATGGAAAACGACAGCCTTCATTGCGCGCGCTCCTGCCCCCTCGGGGCCCCAAGACGAAAAGGGCCTGCGCGGACGCAGACCCGCGTGACTTGGAGCCTGGGCATCGCCCCGGGTGAGGGCAAAGCGAGCGCCGCCCCCTCTTCTGCTCGGCGGCCGGGGGAGCGGGGGCTAGCGGCCGCTGGATGCGTGGTGGACGTGGAAGGTGAGCCGCTTGCCGAAGACGCGGCGGAAGTTCAGGACCTCGCGGTCCGCGTTCCACAGCTCCAGGTCCACGGGGTGCCGGGTGTGCAGGTGCAGCGCCACGCCATCGCGGCCGTTGGTGGCCTTGAAGTCCTTGATGGGCTGGTGGTGGCTGACGTCCAGCGAGTTGGCCACGCGCAGCAAGGTGGCCAGCTTGCGCACCGTCCGTGCCTCGGCCGGATTGAGGCCCGCCATGCCGGCGTGGGTCAGCTCCGGCGGGCTGCGCCGGTGGTAGCGGGCGACGCGGGCCACCAGCTCGCGCTCGCGGTCGGCGAGGCCCGGCAGGTCGGCGTGGCGGATGAGGTAGTACGTGTGCTTGTGGTGCCGCTCGTAGCTGACGGCGTGGCCCACGTCGTGGAGGAGGGCGGCGACCTCCAGGTGGGAGCGCACCGACAGCGGCAACTGGTGCAGGGCGGCCAGGTTGTCGAACAGGGTGAGTGACAGCCGGGCGACCTGGCGGGCGTGCTTCTCGTCGAAGTAGAAGCGCTTGCCCAGGGCCAGGGCGGCGTCCGCGAGGCTGTGGTCCTCGCGGTGCTCATCCTGCCGGTAGAGCAGGTCCACGAGGATGCCGTCGCGAAGGCCGCGGTTGACGACGCTGACGGACTCGACGCCCAGGTGCCTGGCCACGCCTTCCAGGATGACAGCGCCGGAGACGATGATGTCAGCGCGGCGCGGGTCGAAGCGCTTGCGGCGGCGCTCGGGAGGCATCTGCGCCAGGGTGTCCACCGTCTGCGTGAGCTGTCGGACGGTGGCGTTGCCGCTGTTCTCCGCGGCGGCGAAGGACACCACGGCGTTGATGGTTCCGGACGAGCCCAGCGCCACACGGGGGACGTTGGGCACCGTGGGGGGCAGCGTCTTTTGCAGCACGTCCGAGACGAAGCTGCGCATGAGGCGCAGTTGCTTGGGCGGCACGGTGCGCGAGGCGTCGAAGACCTCGGTGAGGCGCACGGAGCCCAGCGCGAGGCTCCAAAGGTTGTCGGGCTTCTCGCCCATGGCGGTGACGATTTCGGTGCTGCCGCCGCCGATGTCGATGAGGAGCGAGCGCGTCTGGGACGGCTTGCGGTGGAGCACGCCCAGGCAGATGAGGCGGGCCTCTTCCTTTCCGCTGACGACCTCCAGGTTGAGGCCGGCCTCCTCGCGCACGCGGCGGACGATGTCGGCGCTGTTCTTGGCCTCGCGCATGGCACTGGTGGCCACGGCGCGCACCTGGGCCTTGTGGCGGCGGCAGAGGGCGGCGTAGCGGCGCAGGGTGGCCAGCAGGCGCTCGGCCGTCTCCTCCGGCATGGAGCCGGTGGCGAAGACGCCCTCTCCCGGGCGGATGGCGTCGCGCTCCTGGTGCATGGTTTCGAGCGCGCCGTCGGCGTCTGGCCGTGCCAGCTCCAGACGGACGGCGTTGGTGCCCACGTCAATGGCGGCGAGTACGGGCGGAGGGGGGCGAGAAGGCATGGGTGGTTCTCGCCGGAGTCTACGGGGCTCCGGTGGTAATCGCAGCGGGAACCGCACCGGCAGGTTGGCCCCTCGCTTCAGTGCGTGACAGCCCTGTATCAGTTGCTCAGTCGAGGAAGCGGCGTTCCCAGCGGCGCGCTGCCTCGGGTGTGAGTCCCAGGATGGATTCGCCCTCTCCCCACAGCGTCCATGGTTCCAGGATACGAGCCAGCTCCCGGTAGCTGGACAGTGACTCGCCGTGCTCGCTGTCACCTGTCGCGGGCGCGTCGCCCAGCGTGACAACGGCGCTTGTCGCCTCCATCGTCTGCACGGTGGTGCTGGGAGCGTTGATACGGGAGCGGAGTTGGGCGGCCCCTCCAAGTTGGCTCAGCACGGGGGCTCCCAAGAATGTCAGCCAGGAGGGGCCTCGAACGCGCGTGCCAATGTGAAGGGACGTCATGCCGAGCCTGAGGACATCCAGCCCCGGATAGCGAAGGCAGTCGCGACGCACTTGCCGGATGTTGGCCGCTACGTCGAGGGAGCCGTTGAAGGCCAGGCCTGCGTTGCCCGAGGAAAAGGGGAGGGGGGCGGCAAGCGCCATCAGCAGCTCCCGGGTCTGCCGTGGACCGTGCCGTTCCAGGTACTCGGTTGGAAGCCAGAACGACACGGCGCTGACTTCACCGAGACCGCTCACGGAGGTTACGTCGACGCGTTCACGTCCCAGATAGTCAAAGCGGAAGGACGCCTCTGGGGATGCGTCGGAAAGATGGACGTTGGCCCATGGCTCCTCCTGCATCCCACGATGAACCTCCGCCCAGCCCTGCGAGTCCAGGAGGTGCCACTCTCCATCTTCGCCCTCGTATGAGGTCAGAGCGCGTGGGCCCACGGTCCGCTGGTAGACCTCCAGGGCTTGCAGCACCGCGGTTGCCACGGCGGAATGGGCATGGGGGAGGTAGAAGCTCGCACTGAGCCCCGTGGACACGCCCGGCGTATCGTCTCGGTCCTGAGGTTGGAGCCTTGGAGGGCGTGCGTTCATGGCAGGGTTCCCAGGCGGGGTGTGACTTGGAGCGGGGCCTGCTTTGGCTTCAGGGCCCGTTGGTACATCGCATCCTGTTGCTGGCCCTCGTGGGGATGTCCTTTGGGGTATCGAGGCCAGTTCGACGGGCGGTTGGGCGTCACGCAGGGAAACTTGAAGTCGTAGATGGCCAGGACCTGCATCTCCGACCCGGTATGGATGACGACGTCCGGGACAAGCGTTCCCTTCAATTCACTGCCCCGCCCATGTCTCAGCAGTGCGCGCACGTCCTCTTCCCGCATGGGTTCCCATCTGCCTGAGTCCGGGTTGTAGCGATAGCGTGGTTCGAGGCGATAACCTCCTGGACGGAGTTCGCTCAGCCATTTGTGTGCGCACGGGAGTGCGACTTTGTGCATCTCGGTGCCCAGTTGCATCGCGAGCGTAACGGGGCGCCCCTGCGCGTCCACCGTGACCTCCGAGCGGCATTCTTCCGGAGTCGGGCTCCTGCCGTTGAACAACGCAATGAGCACGGTCGAACGCGCGTCGTCGACGCAGGCTTCCAGGGCCTCTTCAATGGCATCCCGCTCCTCCGCCTTCAGCAGTCGCAGCGCCGCGTCGCCCGCGGTTCCAATGGAGGCCGCCACCCGCAGGGCCCGGGTGCCAGGGAGGACGGCCTCCTCGCCCGCCATTCGCGCGCACACCGCCGGATTCTGCCGGCACGCGCTGGTCGCTGAGTCGAAGCCGTAGCGCTCCGGGCGCGCCGCGCAACCGGCGACCAGGCCACTGACCACCAGCGTCATCCACGTACGTCGCGGCATGTCCCCTCCCATGCAGGGCCATGGAGGCCACGCACACACGGGGATACGCTACCGCTTCCGCCGCCGGCCCATGAAGCTGGCGAAGCGCTCCGCGAGGCGGGCGACGGCCAGCCCCACGATGTCCAGCAGCCACTGCTGGAGTCCGGAGCGCGCGCAGTCCTCCAGGTACACCCGCCGCGAGCCGCGCAGGTGCTTGTCGAGCCACCGCTGCGCCTGCGCCGCCACGCCGGGTTCCTCCACCTCCACCAGCGTCTCCAGGTTCACCAGCGACAGCGGGTCCAGATTGAAGCTCCCCACCAGCAGCTTCTTTCCGTCCACCAGCGCCGCCTTCGCGTGCAGCGTGGAGTCGGTCCACTCGTGGATGCTCACCCCGGCGCGCAGGAAGTCGCGGTACAGCCGCATGGTCGCAGCGCGCGCGAACACCACGTCGCTGCGCCCGGCCAGCATCAGCCGCACCGTCACGCCTCGCCGCGAGGCGCGCTTGAGCGCCCGCATGAAGCCCTTGTCCGGCAGGAAGTACGCGTGCGCCAGCACCACCTCGTGCTCCGCGCCGTCAATCGCCTGGAGGTACCGCTTGCGCAGCCGGTGCCCACCCGCGAAGCCGGACAGGAACAGCTTCACCGCGCCCGACTCCAGCGCGGAGGCCCCCGCGTGCAGCGTGGCCCCCAGCTGCCGGCAGATGTCACCTCGCAGCTCCAGCGCCAGGTCGGCCCAGCCGGGCTGGTCCCCATTCGCCGCGTACGCGTCCCCGATGTTGATGCCTCCCAGGAACGCCACCGAGTCATCGACGAGGAGAATCTTCCGGTGGTTGCGCCAGGAGCGGCCGGTGCACAGGGAGGTGAGCGGGTTGTACACGCGCACCTTCGCCCCTGCGGCCTCCAGCGTCTGCTTGAGGTGCCGGCTGGCGCCAATGCTGCCCCAGCCGTCCACCACCACCTTCACCGCGACGCCCCGGTGCGCCGCGGCCACCAGCGCTTCGAGGAACCTCGCGCCAATGCCATCCCGCTCGAAGGTGTAGACCTCCAGGTGCACCCGCACCTGCGCGGTGGCAATGGCCTCCAGCATCCGCGGGTACGCCTCCGTCCCGCCGTCGAGCAGGGTGACGCGCTCCTCACGGACCTCGTTGAGGGGAAGGCGGAGACCAGGAGCGGTCACCGGCGGCAGTGAGGCTTCGGCGCGCATGAGCGCCTTCCACCCTACCGCTCCAAGCGTCTCGACGGGACAGCCTCACCGTGACATGGGAGCCGTCCCGCCACGAGCCGTCATCGCCCGTCGTGCTTCCGCGCGCCCTTGCCCTTGCCCTTGTGCTTGCACTCAGTGCCGTCCCAGTACTGGCTCGGGTGGCAGTGCTTGCTGCTCCGCTTGGACTTCTTCGACTTGGGCGGACGCGAGTCGTAGTGGTGATGGTGGAAGCAGCCACTGAAGGTGAAGAGCGCGAGAACGGGGAGGAGGAGACGGGCTTTCATCGTGCGGGGCCAGGACATGAATGCTCGGACCCGGCCCGGAGGCGCGCGGCCACATCCTCCCATCGACGCTGTGCGCTTGCTTCGATAGCCTGCGCGCCGTGCCCCCTGCTGCGAAGCCCGTTCGTCATCGGAAGATTGGTGCCTACCGCGTACTCGGAGAGCTGGGACGTGGTGGCATGGCCCTGGTGTACCGAGGCCTGCACGAGATGTTGCAGCGCGAAGTCGCCATCAAGGAACTGCTCCCGGATGGCCAGCGCGACAGGGAGACGTTGTCGCGTTTCCGGCGCGAGGCGCTCGCGCTCGCGGCCTTCCGTCACCAGAACATCGTGACGCTCTACGACATGGTGGAGAAGGGTGAGAGCCTCTTCATGGTGATGGAGCTGGTGGACGGCCCCACCCTCCACACGCTCATCAAGGAAGGCCCGCTGCCCGCGGATGTCACCGGCGTCATCGCCGCGCGCATCGCCAGCGCGCTGGACCACGCGCACTTCCGCCACATCATCCACCGCGACCTCAAGCCCGCCAACGTCATGCTCACCAAGTCCGGTGAGGTGAAGTTGATGGACTTCGGCATCGCCAAGGACGTGGGCATGGAGGCGCTCACCCAGCAGGGCATGGCGGTGGGAACGCCGTCGTACATGTCCCCGGAGCAGGTGACGGGCGTGCCGGTGGATGGCCGCACCGACATCTTCTCGCTCGGCGTGCTGCTCTACGAAGCCCTCTCCGGCGCGCGGCCCTTCCACGGCAAGACGGCGGGCGAGGTCTTCGCGAAGATTCGCGACGGCAAGTACACGCCGCTCTCCAAGGTGGCGCCCAACGTCCCCGCGCCGCTGGTGCGCATCATCCAGCGCGCCATGGAGGTGAAGCCGGAGGACCGCTTCCCCGACGCCGCCGCCATGCGCCGTGAACTGGACGTCTTCCTCGCGCAGGAGGTGCAGGTGTCCCACGCGGCGCTGCTGGTGGCCTTCCTGCGCCACCGTCAGAAGCTGACGGAGACGGAGGCCCAGCAGCTCATGCGGCCGCACGAACTGGACGCCGCGGTGGAGGTGTTCGACACGGGGCGCTCCCGCCAGGGCGGGAAGCTGCGGTGGGCCCTGGCCGCCGCCATCGCGTTGATGACGGCGGCGGGCACCGGGCTCTACTTCACCCAGGCCCAGTGGGCGCCGCTGGTGGAGCAGCTCACCCGCTGAGGCCGGCGGGTGGCTCAGGCCTGCTGCTTGGACTTGTCGTGCGTGACGGTGACGATGGTTCCGATGCCGCCGCGCACGAAGAAGTCGCCCACCACGGTGAGCTTGCGCGGCTGGATGGCCTTGATGATGTCGTCCGCGATGGTGTTGGTGACCTTCTCGTGGAAGGCCCCCTCATTGCGGTACGCCCACATGTAGAGCTTGAGGCTCTTGAGCTCGATGCAGCTCTGGTCCGGCACGTAGGTGATTTTGAAACGTGCGAAGTCCGGCTGACCGGTGAGCGGGCAGAGACAGGTGAACTCCGGGACGTCGAACACGATTTCGTAGTCGCGATCGGCGGCGGGGTTGGGGAAGGTCTGAAGTTCCTTGGACGGCTGCGAGGGCATGGCGCTGTCGTCTACCACACCAACGCCGCGTGTCATCCCTCCCTTCGATGTCCGCCTGCCAACGCGCCCGGCGTCCAGCAGGGGGGAATCCTGGGGGGGGGCCGGTTGCCGCTCGGGCGGAGGCCCATAATCAAGGGGAGCCTCTTCCCCCTGCCCGAGCACATGCCGCTTCCCTCCGACGTCGAAGATGCATTCTCGTGCCTGCCGCTGGCGCTGGTTCGCGTCGGTCCGGACCTGCGCGTGCAGTGGTGCGAGGAAGGATTCGCCCACAAGACGGGCGTGGCGCTGCACGCCGGTGGCGACCTGCGGGACGCCCTGGAGCGCACCCGGAGTCTGGACGCCCTGGAGCGCGCCATCCGGGACGGTGCGTCCCATACCGGCCACGTCATCACCCGCGCGCTGCGTCAGGTCCGGGTGCAGGTGAAGCCCGCCTCGGCGGGCGAGGCAGCGGGCGTCTGGTTGGTGGTGGAGCCCTCGGGCGTGGACGACGAGGGGGCCTTCTCCCAGGCGGTGCAGGAGATTGCCCGTTCGGTGGGGGAGACGCTGGAGGTGGACAGCGTCTGCGCCGCCGCCGTGGTGGCCCTGGTCCGCTGCGCGCACGTGCGCCGCGCCGAGGTCTTTCTCTGCGAAGAGGAGGGCGGGAGCCTGCGCCGGGTGGCGGTGTCGGACCTGGCCGGCTCGGAGTCCCCCGAGGCGACCTTCGACTCCCAGTCGGACCCGTTCCGGCAGGCGCTGGCGCTGCGTCAGGCGCAGTTGGGCATCCAGCGGGGCTATGGGGATTCCATGGGCTCCATTTTCGCCGCTGTGCCGCTGTGCGCGCCGCGCCGGACGGTGGGCCTGCTGCTGCTCTACAAGGAACAGGGCACGTCCTTCTCTGTGCGGGAGCTGGACTTGTGGAGCGCCGCGGCGAACCAGTTGGCGGTGGCTGTGGAGAACGCGCGCCTGCTGCGCGAGGCCAAGGCGGCGCTCCAGGTGCGCGAGGAGTTCATCTCCATCGCCAGCCACGAGCTGAAGACGCCGCTCACGCCGCTGAAGCTGGGCCTCTTCACCATGGAGCGGCGCCTGTCGTCGGGCCAGCCGGTGGACCTGGCCACGGTGCTCAAGTCCAAGCGGCAGGTGGATCGGCTGGTGGGGCTGGTGGATGACCTGCTGGACGCGTCGCGCCTGGACGCGGGGAGGCTGGCACTGGACCTGGCGCCGCTGGAGGTGGGGCAACTGGTGGCGGAGGTGGTGGACCACTTCCGCGCGGCCTTCGAGCGGCCCTTCGCCGTGGAAGTGCCCCGTGAGCGCGTCTGGGTGCGCGGGGACAGGGACAGGCTGGAGCAGGTGCTGGTGAACCTGCTGGAGAACGCGCACAAGTACAGCGCGCCGGAAGAGCCCATCGTCGTGACGGTGGAGCGCTCCCAGGGCGAGGCGCGCATCCACGTCCAGGACCACGGCATCGGCATCCCGGGCGCGGACCAGTCGCAGGTGTTCCAGCGCTTCTATCGGGCGCGCAACGTGTCGCACCGCCACTTCGGCGGACTGGGGCTGGGCCTCTTCATCAGCCACTCCATCGCCCGGCTTCACGGCGGCGCGCTGTCGATGCGCAGCGCGGAAGGGAAGGGCAGCACCTTCTCGCTGAGCCTGCCTCGCATGGCGCCGCACGACGTGAGGCGGCTGCCCCACCGGCTGTTGCTGCTGGACGAGGACCAGACCCAGGAGGCCGCGGCGGAGCAGGTGCTGCTCTCCGAGGGCTTCGAGGTGCTGACGGCGCGCGACGGCGCCGAGGCGCTGCGGCGAGCCACGCACCTGCCGGTGGACCTCATCGTCCTGTCCACCAGCGCCACGCAGGGACAGACGAGCGTCTTCCTGGAGACCTTCGCCACGCTGCCGCGCGCGCGGCCGGTGCCCATCCTGCTGGCTGGGGATGAGCGCCCCTGGTGGGCGCATGAGGGCACGTCGTTGTGTACGCGCCCCTACAGGCCCGAGGACCTGGTGACCCGGGTGCGCAACGCGCTCTCCGTGGAGCGGCGGTCCACGGCCGAGGCGCCGCTGGACCTGCTCAGCTCCCGGACGTGAGCACGCGGAAGTCCACCGGGACGATTCCCGCCCGGGCCAGGACCTCGCGCGCCTGGGGGTGGAGGAAGGTCTCCAGTTCGACCTCTCGCTGGGCCGCGTAGCCGCTCTTCAGCGTCTCCGGCCGGTAGCCCGGGTGGCACATCAGCTCGATGACGCCGTCCTGGGGCAGGGCGGCGAGCTCCGAGGCGAAGCGCTCCAGCGTCCAATACGCCTCCGCGCCCGCATCCCCGACGAAGTGCGCGTTGGTGGCGACGCCCTGGGCCCGCAGCGTGCGCCGCATCTCCGCGTTGATGGAGCGCACCGGGACTCCCACGCTTCGCGCCGCCCGGGCCAGGCCCTCCAGGACCCCCGCGTGCAGGTGCAGGTGCTTGTGCACGTCCACATGCGTGGCCGGCAGGCCCAGCAGGCCCGCGAGCCGTGCGAGCTGGGCGAAGGACTCCGCCTCCACCGCGTCCGCCGGCAGGCTGCCCGCGCGCGCCTCCACGAAGCCGCCGTCCTCGCCGAGCAACTCGCGCGGGAAGCCGCTCCACACGGGCGCGCCCCGGGCGAGGTTGAGGTGCAGGCCGATGGAGAGGCCCCGGGCTTCGCGCGCGGCGGCCTCGGAGAAGGGCGTGTTCACCATGAAGGTGGCCGACGAGACGACGCCCTCGCGCATGGAGCGGAGGATGCCGCGCGTGACGGCCGGGTCGTAGCCCAGGTCGTCGGCGTTGATGATGAGGGCGCGTGACGGCATGGCGGGGTTCTCCTCGCGGTGGGCTCAGGGCCGGGGGCGTGCCTGGAAGAACTTCCACGCTTCCCGCGTGGCGTCCAGGTGGGGTGTGCCGCCGTGATTGAAGTCCGTGAAGCCGGGCCAGGTGTGCTGGCCGCCCTGCACCGTGCACAGGGACGCGGTGGCGGACTCCGGGCTGCACCCGGTGGCGGCGGTGCAGGTGCTGTCGCCCTGCTGGTACGTCTCCACGGTGGGACCCGTACAGCCGTTGCGCTCGGCCCAGCGGCGCACGGACTCCTCGGCGGACGGGTAGGCGCCGCCGAAGATGCCCAGGTTGTTGCCACCCTGGTAGCGGATGACCGGGTCGGCGGTGCCGTGCATGTGCAGCACCGGCACGGGGCGCGACGGGTTGCAGGGCGTGGCGCCCTCCATGCCCGCCACGGGGGCGATGGCGGCGAAGCGGCTCGCGCGCCGGCAGGCCAGTTGGTACGAGAAGAAGCCACCGTTGGACAAGCCCGTGGCGAAGGTCCGGCGCGTGTCCACGCACACGCGCGTGTCCAGGTCCGCCAGCAACGTGTCCACGAAGCCCACGTCATCGACCTTGGCCGTCCAGGCGGGGCCGCAGCACGCGCCCGCGTTCCACCCCCGGTAGGGGCCGTCAGTCCCCTGGTGATTGATTTCGGAGGTGCTGAGGCCCCGGGGATACACGGCGAGGAAGCCCTCTGTGTCGGCCAGCGTGGACAGGCGCGTCAGCCCCTCCATCTCCACCTCGTTGGAGCCGAGTCCATGGAAGGCCACCACGGCAGCGGTGGGCCGGGTGGCGTCGTAGCCCGGGGGGACGTGGACGCGGTAGTTGCGGGTGCGCCCGTCGTGCTCCACCGTCCAGTCGTAGGTGCCGGGCCCTACCGTGAGGCCGGTGCAGGCCGTGCGCTCCGGCACCGTGGGTTCCTCAACCGTGGGAGGGACGATGCCGGCATCCCCCGTGGGCCGACGGGAAGTGTCCGAGGACGAGCACGCCGTGGCACCAGCGAGCAGGACTCCGAGGGCGAGGCGAGTTCTGCGAAAACGCATGGCCTCGAAGTTAATGGGCCGGAGCCGTGACGCACGAAGTGTCGGCGTCATTTCACCGCGACGCACTCCGCGGCCAGGGCCTCCGCGCGCGTCGGGAAGCGCTCGGACAAGGCGCGCTTCACCTCGGTGACCCCCGCCGTGTTGCCGGTGTGGGCGTGGAGCTGGCAACGGGAGGCCAGCGCTCGTGGGTCCTCGGGAGAGAGCCGGTCCGCTTCGACGTAGGCACGCTCGGCGCCCGCGGTGTCGCCTTGCCGGAAGAGCACGGCCCCCAGGTAGTAGTGCGCCACGGCGAGCTTGGGCGCCTTCCGAATCGCGCGCTTGAGCAGGGTGGCGGCCTCGTCCACGCGCTGCTGTCGGAAGCGCACGAAGCCCAGCTCGGCGAGGCTCGCGGCGTCATCGTGGGAGCGTGTCCACGCGGAGAGCACGCTGGCGGCCTCATCCAGCCGGCCACTCTGCGAGAGCAGCAGGCCGTAGCGGGGCGTCACCTCCGAGGAGCCGGGCTTCCGGGCGTGGACCGTGGCCAGCGCGGCCAGCGCGCCCGGGATGTCCCCCTGACGCTCGCGCAGCTCGGCCAGCGCCAGCGGTGGGCGGAGGTCCTTGGGGGCCAGCGCGGTGGCCTCCTCGAGGGCGCGCTCGGCTCGCTTGCCCAGTCGCAACTCCGTGGCGGCGCGCGCGGCGATGAGGTGCGCTTCGATGTCCTTGGGAAAGCGCGCGACGAAGCCATCCGCCAGGGCCAGGGCCTGCGCGTGCGCGCCGGCTTCCAGCAGCAGCGCGCCCGCCCGGCTCAGCTCCTCCGCGCTTGCTCGGTCATCCGACGCCAGTCCCTCCAGGGCAGCCGCCTTCGCATCCGCCGTGGAGGCGGACTCCGCCCGGGCCAGGCGTTCGGCGGGGGGCGCTGCGGGACGCGTGAGGAACCACGTCGCGCCCGCGCCCACTGCACCCAGCGCGAGCACGCCCGCGATGAGCGGGACCATGCGCGAGCGTCGCCTGCTCGGGGCGTGCTCATCCTGGGCGGTGGAGGCGGCCGTGCCCGTGGGTGCCTTCCGCGTGGCGCCCGCCACCGTCGCCGCGTCGGGGTTCGTGGTCCGGGAGACCTGGGGCCACGCGGTGGGCGCGTCGACCACGCCCAGGATGGGCCGGGTGTGGGGCGCCGGCGTACTTCCATGGGACGGGTCCGCGAGCCGCGCGCGCCGCAGGGCCAGTCGCTTGGGGTCGCGGTCCGGAGGGAAGAGCGAATCCACGTAGGCGGCCAACTGCTCAGGCGTGGCCATCTCCGCTGCGCCACCAATCGACTCGATGGCGGCGATGAAGTCTTCCAGGCTGTCGAAGCGCGCGGCCGGCTCTCGGGCCAGCGCGGTGAGGCACACCAGCTCCAGCGCGGTGGGTACGGACGGGTCGAAGGCAGTGGGCGGCTTGGGGCGTCCCTCCGCGATGCGGCCCAGCACCTCGTCGGCGGACAGTCCGGTGAAGGGCCGGCGGCCACAGAGCTGCTCGTAGAGCATGACGCCCGCGGCGAACAGGTCGGCGCGGTGGTCCACCGGCTTGCCGGCAATCATCTCCGGCGACATGTAGAAGAACTTGCCCTTGAGGATGCCGGGCTCCGTGCCCGAGCCCAGCGCGTCCGCCTTGGCGATGCCGAAGTCGATGACCTTCACCGCGCCATTCACACCCACGTGGATGTTGTCGGGCGTGAAGTCGCGGTGGACGATGCGCAGCGGCCGGCCCGCTTCATCCACGGCGCGGTGCGCCGCGTCCAGGCCCCGGCAGGCCTCCACCAGCACGCGCAGGGTGATGCCCAGCGGCACGCGGTGTCCGTGCTCGGCGGCCTCCTGACGCAGCTCGGCGAACGAACGTCCCTCCAGCAACTCCATGGCGATGAAGGGCTCGGTGCCCTCCATGCCCAGCTCGATGATGGTGACGACGTTGGGGTGTCGCACCTGCGCGGTGATGCGGGCCTCGTTGAGGAACATCTGCACCACGCGCCGGTCCGAGGCGAGGTGCGGCATCAACCGCTTCACCGCGACCGAGGGCCCACGGCTGCCGTCGTCCTCGATGCGGCGGCCCAGGTACACCTCCGCCATGCCGCCTGTCGCGATTCGCGCGGACAGTCGGTAGCGACCCACCTGATAGGGGTTCTGCTCCGGCTCCAAAGTGCGCGCAGTCTACGTGTAGGCGCCCGTCCGCGCACAGTGTTGTAGCCATTACGGCGGGTGGGGGTCCTCTACCTCCCCGCTCGCGCGAGGGAGCGAGAATGTTAACGTCCGTCCTGTCTCATGGGCCTGGCGGGAGGTGGCCCAGACACACGCACGCGCTGCGGCCGGAGGGATGGTTGGGCACAGTCCTCAAGGGTGGTTACGTCGTCGAACTGGAGCCAGCGCTGGTCGAGCGCGTGGACTTGCGCATCGAAGGAGAGCGAATCGTCGCCCGTGGGCCGGACCTGACGCCGGGCCCGGATGACGAAGTCGTGGCGCTGTCGGGCAAGCTCGTCTTCCCGGGGCTGGTGAGCGCGCACCACCGCCTGTACGCGGTGCTGGGCCGTGGCATGCCGCGCCCGCCGCTGGAGACCTACCAGGAAATCCTCGAGCAGGTGGCCTGGCCGTACGAGAACGCGCTCGACCTGGACGCCGTGCAGGTGGCG
Source organism: Myxococcus sp. CA005 (assembly GCF_006518205.1). Taxonomy (NCBI): domain Bacteria; kingdom Pseudomonadati; phylum Myxococcota; class Myxococcia; order Myxococcales; family Myxococcaceae; genus Myxococcus; species Myxococcus sp. CA005. Next base: position 26,699 of record NZ_SRLV01000070.1, read on the forward strand.
GGCTGTGCCGGAGGGCTGGAGGCACTTCAGTGCGGCACCACCACCGTGTGCGATTTGCACTCCTCGCCCAAGGCGATTTCGGGCTCGCTGGTGCGGCTGGCGCGCGGGCTCCATGAGGTGGGCGTGCGCGGCGTGCTCGCCTACGCGGTGTCGGATCGCCAGGGGGCGCTCGGGCGCGAGGAGGGGCTGGAGGAGACGGTCAGCTTCGCGAAGAAGGCGAAGGGGCGCTTCCGGGGACAGGTGGGCGCGGCGCCGTGCTTCACGATCGGGCCGGATGCGCTGTCAGGCCTGGCGGAGGCGCTGAAGGCGCTGGGTGATGGCGGCCTGCACCTGCCGCTGGCGGAGGACCCGCTCGATGAGCGCCTGTCCAACGAGAACTACGGTGCCTCGCCGGTTTCGCGGTTGCTGGAGGCGGGCCTGCTGTCGCCCAAGAGCCAACTGGCGCACGTGGGCCACCTGGACTGGGCGGACCTGGCGCAGGTGATTGCCACCGGTGCGTGGCTGGTGCACACGCCGCGCGCCAACCAGGGGCTGGAGGTGGGGTACGCGCCGGCACTGAAGTTCGGGGCCCGGGCCACGCTGGGCGCGGATGGCGTGTCGGCGGACCTGTTCGCGGAGGCGCAGGCGGCGTACCTGCGCTCACGTGAGGCGGGGCAGCCCATCGATGTGCTGCGCTACCTGGCCAACGGGCACCGCATGGCGTCGCAGATTTTCGACGCATCGGTGGGGCCCATGCGCGAGGGCTCGCTCGCCGACCTGCTCATCCTGGACTACCTGCCGGCCACGCCGCTGACGGCGGAGAACCTGGCCTGGCACGTGGTGTTCGGCCTGGGCAGCCGGCACGTGGAGGCGGTGATGGTGGATGGCGTGTGGCGCATGTGGGCGCGCCGGCCGCTGTCGGTGAGCCCCTCCGTGGTGGCGGAGCAGGCGCGCGAGGCCGCGTCGGCGGTGTGGGCGCGGATGGCGGAGGCGGCGAAGAAGTAGCCCGCCTCTGCCTTGTCCGGGGGCGGGATGTCCTGTCTAGTCCCGCCCATGCTCGTGCCATTGCTCGTTGCGGGATTCTTCAGCGGTGCCATTCCCCAGGCCGGAGAGACGGCGCCGGACTTCACGGCGAAGGACTCCGCGGGGAACGTCTACACGTTGTCGGAGATGGTGAAGAGGGGCCCCGTCATCCTGGCCTTCTTCCCCAAGGCCTTCACGGGCGGCTGCACCCGCGAGCTCAAGGCGTACCGGGACCGTTACGCGGACGTGGAGAAGGCGCAGGGGCAGGTGTTGGCCATCAGCATGGATGACGCGGAGTCGCTCACGCGCTTCAAGGCCGAACTGAAGGCGCCGTTCCCGTTCATCCCCGACCCTGAAGGGAAGGTCGTCTCCGCCTATGACGTGAAGATGCCGCTGCTGTCGGTGCCGAAGCGGTACACGTTCGTCGTGGGGGAGGGCCTGAAGATTCTCAAGGTCGAGTCCGGCAACGACGCCATCAACCCGCACGGAGCGATTGTCGCGTGCCCGCTGCGCAAGCCGGCCGGCGCGGACGCGAAGACGCCGGATTCGGGCACGAAGTAGCCGCGCAAGGCACGTGGCTACCGTCTCTGAGCGGGCGCCACGCGCTGCCGGCTGTCGAAGACCTGCGCGGGGCAACCATCGATGAAGGTGTCCTCGAAGGCGCCCCCCGTGTACTCGTCGATGACCCTGCGCCAGAAGGCGATGGCCGGGCGGTTGCGCGGCAGTTGGGACAGCTCCCAGATGCCGGGGAAGAGGTCGAACACGGCCCTGGCCGCGAGCCGGCCCAGGCCGATGCGCCGCTCGTTTCGCAGGATGAAGAACTCGCTCATCCGGAAGTCGCGTCCAGGCGTCATGTAGGAGAAGGGGGACTGTCCCACGAAGGCGAAGCCCACGACGCGGCCCTCCCAGCGCAGCAGCAGGGGGTGGACCTCGGGGGCGGGAATCAGCCACGTGGGCAGGAAGTCCGGCCGCCAGCGCCCCTGTTCGTCCATGGCGTAGTCGACGCCGAACTCGCTCAGGTCGTGGAGGTAGAGCGGGTAGAGGTTTCGAAGCAGTGTGTGCTCGGACGGAGTCGCTCGGAGAATCTCCATGGAGGGCCTCTCGTGTTCCCAGCATGACCCTTCGGGCGTCCGTCGGCCAGGGGGGCTCGGAGGGTATCTGCTGAGCCTTGCGGACGGATGAGGAGGGGCCTGGATGGGTCCTCGTCTCTCCATCCATCGGGTGTCATGCAGGGAAGGGGCGCGGTGGGGCAATCCTCCCATGGAGGCGCTCGGCCTACGTTGCCCTCCACGAGTCCGGGGCTCTGCGGGGGAACCATGAACAGTCAGCGGATGCGCATGGCGAGTGGAATGGACGGCCAGGAGACCCATGCCCCACCCCACGAGGGCAGGCATGCGCACGGCCATGACGCCACGTCGAACCGGGCGGTGCGGCGGGTGCTGATGACAGCCGACGCCGTGGGCGACGTCTGGACGTACGCGCTGGAGCTGACCCGGGCGCTCGCGCCGCACGGGGTGGAGGTGACGCTGGCGACCATGGGGGCGCCGCTCACCAGCGCGCAGTGGGCGGAGGCGCGGGGCATTCCCAATCTCACCGTGGAGGAAGGGCGCTTCCGGTTGGAGTGGATGGAAGACCCGTGGGACGACGTGCGCTCGGCGGGCGACTGGCTGCTCGCGCTGGAGCGCCGCGTGCGTCCGGACGTGGTGCACCTCAATGGCTACGTGCACGGGGCGCTGCCGTGGCTGCACCGGCCCCTGGTGGTGGGGCACGCATGCCGCCTGTCGTGGTGGCGGGCGGTGAAGGGCGAGGACGCGCCCGCATGCCATGCGCGCTATCGCGAGGCCGTCACCGCGGGCCTCGGCGCCGCGGGCCGGGTGGTGACGCCGAGCCGGGACCTGCTCGACTCCCTCCAGATGCACTATGGCCCGCTGACCGCCGCGGAGGTCATCCCCCATGGGCGGCGCGCGGACCGGGTGCCACCTCGCTCGGAGCGGGAGCCCTTCATCCTCGGCGTGGGCAGTCCGTGGGACGCCGCGAAGAATCTCACCGTGCTGGACGCCGCCGCGCCCCGCCTGGGTTGGCCGGTGCGGCTCGCGGGAGACGCGCGCCATCCCTCCGAGCGGAAGGCGGAGCCGCGCCACCTCCAGTGGATGGGGCACCTGGAGCCGCATGTCCTGGCGGCGTGGATGTCGCGCGCATCCATCTTCGTGCTGCCGGCCCGATACGCGCCCTTTGGCCTCACCGCGCTGGAGGCGGCCCTGTCCGGCTGCGCGCTGGTGCTGGGCGACATTCCGGCGCTGCGCGAGGTGTGGGGAGATGGGGCCGCGTGCTTCGTGCCCCCGGACGACGTGGATGCCCTGGTGGAGACGCTGGAGCGGCTGCGCGAGGACACCGGGCTGCGCACCCGGCTGGCCTTGCGCGCGCGGGCGTGGGCGCTGACGTACACGCCCCGGCGGATGGCCAGCCGCTACCTCTCCGCCTACGCCAGCCTCGTGGGCACGCAGGGGGTGCTGTCTCCAGCGGGCACCCCCACGCACTGAGCGGGTGGGGCGTCAGCTCGCCTCGGTGGGGCTGACCGGGTAGTTGCCCGACGCGTGGGCCTGGGCATGCTGCGCGAAGAGGAACCTGCGCACCGCGGCGCGGGTGAGCAGCCCGCAGGTGGGGCTGCCCACCGGGACACTGACGGGCAGGGCATCCACGTCCTCCTGGTCCATGACGTGGAGGGCATGGGACAGGTTCGCGTCGGGGGAGAGCGCAGGCAGCTTGCGCGCCAGGTCACTGGCCACCAGCAGCGGGTATACGGATTCGTCGCGCCACACTTCGCGCAGTTGCTCCACCTGCACGGTGCCGTAGATGCGGCCCACGGTGTCCAGGACGGGCAGGGTGCCCGCCTCGGAGGTGAGCAGCAGGTCCGTCAGCGCCCGCAGCGGCGTGCCCGCGGGCACGGGTGTCAGGTGGGCCATCAGCGAGCGGACGGGGGTGGCCTCCAGCAGGTCCGTGTCGCTCTGGACCTTCGGCGTCTTCCGCTCGGTGAGGTAGTGGCAGAGCGCCGAGGCGATGGTGCACGTCACCATCAGCGGCAGGATGATGTCGTGGTTCCCGCTCAGCTCGTACAGCATCATCATGCCCGTGAGCGGGCCGCGGGTGAGCGCCGCCACCGCGCCGCCCATGCCCACCAGGGCATATGCGCCACTGGGGCCGGTGCTCTCCGGGAAGAAGAAGTGCACCAGGGTGCCGAAGGCGCCGCCCGCCATGGCGCCAATGAGCGCCGCCGGGAAGAATGTCCCGCCCGAGCCACCCGAGCCGATGGTGAGGGCCGTGGCCACCAGCTTCAGCAGACACGCGGTGATGAGGAACAGGAAGGGCAGCCGTCCCAGCGCGGCCAGGTTGATGTAGTCGTGCCCGCTGCCCCAGACGGTGGGGCTGGCGAAGGCCAGGATGCCGGTGCAAAGACCGCCCAGTCCCGCGCGCAGCGGCAGCGGCTTGCTGCCCAGCCACGAGGACAGCCGGTCCTTCCCATGGCCATGGAAGTAGTGCTCCACGCCGTGCAGCAACTGCACGAAGGTGAAGGCGAGCAGCCCACAGGCGATGCCCAGGCCCGCGTAGGCCAGCACCTCGCCGCCGCTGACCAGCTCGTAGGGAACGTGCCGGAGCATGGCGGACTCACCCATGACACCCTGGCTCACCAGGGTGCCGGCCACGCTGGCCAGGATGATGGGGGAGAAGACGCGCAGCTCGAACTCGCGAAGGATGATTTCCATCGCGAACACGGCGCCGGCGATGGGGGCGTTGAAGGACGCGGAGATGCCCGCGCCCGCGCCGCACGCCAGGAGGATGGACAGCTCCTTGCGGCTGAAGCCCAGCACCCGGCCCACGGTGGAAGCGAACGCCGCGCCGCCGTAGACGATGGGCCCCTCGCGGCCCGCCGAGCCGCCGCTGCCAATGGTGATGGCGGACGCCACGAGCTTCAGCAGGCCCCGGTCCGCCGGCAGGGCGTTGGCGCCACTCTTCACCGCCCGCACCACCTCGGGGACGCCGTGGCCATGCGTCTCGGGCTTGTCCCGCAGCAGCCGGCCCACCACCACGCCGCCCAGCGTGGGCGCCAGCAGCATCAGCCACCAGGGCAGGTGGGGCAGTGCCTCGGGCAGGTTGTGGCTGTGTCCGAACACGCTGTTGAGCGCGGACAGCGCCACCAGCGGGTAGTAGAGCGACAGTCCGCCCAGCGCCAGCAGGGCCAGCAGGCGCAGCCGGCGCTTCACCTCGTCACGGGGCCCGCCAGGTTCGATGATGCGCGCCAGCAGCAGCGCGCCGGATGCCAGGGGCACGCCGATGAAGGCGTACTCCGGATGCCAGCGGGCCGCGGCGAACGCCTCCATGAGCGACTGGAACTGGTCCTGGCGAAGCGTGTGCTTCAGCGACGCCGCCCCGAAGGTGAGCCCGCTCACCAACCCGATGAGGTTGGAGAAGATGCCGGCCGCCAGCCCGCTGTACAGGCCGACCACCGCGCCCGCTACCGGTAGGACAGAGGGGCCGGGAAGCCGCAGGCGGTTGGACGCTCTCAGCGCGGCGTGGACGAAGCGGCCCATCGCCGCGCGCAGTTGAGCCCAGATGGCGCGCTGGGCCGTCGCGCTTGATGCGGGTACATCCCCTGCACTCATTGCAGGTCCCACTAACAGTGGGTCAGGCGCCACTCAAGGTTCGTGACGCGGACGTGTGCAGGGCGGCCAGCCGTCGGGTCGCGCCCATGACAGGCGCGTCACGATTTCGCTTCAGCTTCGAACGGCTATCGCCGCTTGAGCATGGCGGAGGGTGGCGGCGCGGAGGTGGGCAGGTGGTCCGCGGCGGTCGTCAGGGCCTCTCGCACCTTGTCGCCCGCGGCCTTCGCCGCATCACTGGCGGCCCGGGCCGCATCCCCCGCGGCCTTCGTGGCCACGAACTGGGCCCGCGCGCCCGAAGCACCCCAGAAGCGGGTAGGGGCCGCCAGCGCCGCGCGCTCTTCGTCGGTGTACTTCTGGAACGCGAACTTCGTGGCCTCGGAGGGAAGCCGCAGCCCCTCCACCACCTTGAACCAGGAGAGCACCTTCAGCGAGTAGTAGCTGAGGTCCACCTCCCACCAGAACCAGCCCTGGTTGGCGGTGTTCTGATGGAAGTGGTGGTTGTTGTGCCACCCCTCGCCCAGGGTGAGGAGCGCCAGCAGCCAGTTGTTCCGGCTGGTGTCCGTCGTCTTGTAGCGGCGCTTGCCGAAGATGTGGCTGAGCGAGTTGATGGTGAAGGTGCCGTGCCACAGCAGGGTGGTGCTGACGAAGAAGCCCCACACCAGCATGGAGAAGCCTCCGATGAAGTAGAGCGCCACGGCCAGCAGGACGGACGGCACCAGGTGGAAGCGGTTGAGCCACACCAGCTCCGGGAAGCGGGCGAAGTCCTTGATGCCCTCCATGCGGGTGTCGTTGTACTTGTCGGAGAGAATCCACCCCGCGTGGCTCCACCAGAAGCCCTTCTGCAGGGGCGAGTGGATGTCCTCCGCCTGGTCCGAATAGCGGTGGTGGTGGCGGTGGTGCGCCGCCCACCACAGCACGCCCTTCTGCGCGGACATGCTGCCCACGAAGGCGAGGATGAACTGGAAGACGCGTCCCGTCTTGAAGGCCCGGTGGGAGAAGTACCGGTGGAAGCCCGCGGTGATGCCCCACATGCGCACGACGTAGAGGCCGACGCACACGGCCACGTCCACCGGCTTCGCGCCGACGGCGAAGACGAACAGGCACATCAGGTGGACTGCGAAGAAGGGGATGGAGGAGAGCCAGTTGAGGCGCTCATCCGCCGCGGGCAGGGCTGGAGACGGTGTCTGCAAGGGAGCCTCGTGCGCTGGGTGGGCCGAGCTGGAACGTGCTCAGCCTCACCCCGCATCAACACCCCCGCCTGTCATCCCTCTGTCAGGAGGCGGCGGATTGCCGCAGCTCCGTCAGCCACTCCTCGAATGCGGGGTACCCATGGAGCGGAGCCAGGTCCTCGTCCGAGGCGGCATAGGCCCCATCGGCGAAGCCCAGCTCCGTGGCGCGTCGCAGCAGCCGCATCGCGTCAGGCACGTTGCGCGCGCGGGCATGGGCGCAGGCCGCGTCATAGGCCAGCGTGGCGCTGGGCGCGTGTTGCAGCGCCGCCTCGCCCACGGCCGCGGCTTCCGAGTACGCGCCCCGGATGAAGAGCACCCGCTCCGCGCAGGAGAACGCCGCCTCCGGGTCCAGGCCCGGGAGCTTCAGGGCCTCCGACTCGCGGCCCATGCGGATGAGCGTGCCGGCGTACTCGTGCATCACGGTCCGGTCCGACGAGGACTGCCAGGCCTGCTTCCACCACTCCACCGCGCGGGCGTCATCGCCCACCAGGGAGAAGGACGCCGCCACCGCGTGCGGCTCCACGGGCAGGCCCTGCACCTGCGAGAAGTGGTCCAGCGCCTGGCGGCCCTGGCCCTCCTTCAAGGCGAGCCAGCCCATCAGGTGGTGGGCATGGCTGGCCACCCGCGGCGTCAGGCCCTCGTTGGCCTCCAGCACGGACGCGCCCAGCCGCCGCGCCTCGTCCATGCGGCCCGCGTCGAGCGCGGCCCGGGCCTCGCGCAGCTTCTCCGCCAGCGGCCCTTCCAGTGGGACGCTCTGCGCCTGTCCGTTGCGCAGCGCCTCCGCCACCACGCGGAAGGACTGCATGCCGTACATGGCGAAGATGAGGGTGAGCAGGAGCCAACCCGACCGCAGGCCGTACACTACGGCCCCCACGCACACTAGCAGCGCCAGCCCCTGCGCCAGCACGAAGCCGCGCCGCGGGCCGAACACCCGCGTGGCCAGGGTGGTGGTGATGCGTCCCCCATCCAGCGGGAGCACGGGCAGCATGTTCAGGAACGCCCAGAAGAAGTTGGCGATCATGAAGGTGAGCAGGAAGAAGTCGAGCGCGGGCGAGCGGCCCTCGAGCAGGAGGTAGCCCACCCCGCTCGTCACCCCCAGCATCAGCCCGAAGAAGGGGCCGGCCGCGGTGATGAGCAAGTCCCGCTTCCACGGAAGGGGGCCTGGCGCATCGGTGGGGAGCGTGTGGCCACCCATCCAGACGAGCGCGATGCTTGGCCGGTAGCCGAACAGGCGGCTGGCCAGCGCATGCCCCATCTCATGGATGAGCACGGACACGAAGACGATGAGCATCCACGACAGGATGTAGACCACCATCGCGCTGGCGTGGCCCAGGGGGGGGGCTCCATCCACCTGGCGGAACGGCCAGCCGTTCTGGGCCGCGGGGACGGAGCTCCAGGCCAGCATGCCGGACACCAGCAGGTGGCTGGGGTGGACTTCGACGGGAATGCTCCCGAGGCGAAAGCGGAACATGGGGACGGACCTTAACCGTTAGGACCTCCGAGCGCAGGCACTTGCTCACCGTCTCCGCCATGTCCCGGGCAAATCCGCTAGGTTCCCCGCCCTTCATGCCGCAGCTTGGTCCTTACACCCTGCCGAATCCGTACATCCTGGCCCCCATGGCCGGGGTGAGCGAGATGCCCTTCCGTGTGCTCGCCTTCCGTCTGGGCGCGGCGCTCTGTCCCACCGAGCTCGTCAGCTCGCAGGGGCTGATGCGCGCCAACCAGCGGACGTTGAAGTACCTGCGCTACGACGCCGAGGTGGAGCGGCCCTACTCGCTCCAAATCTACGGCGGTGAGCCGGAGGCCATGGCCCGGGCCGCGGTGGTGGGGCGCGAGGCGGGCGCGCAAATCATCGACATCAACATGGGCTGCCCGGTGAAGAAGGTGGTGAAGAACGGGGCGGGCAGCGGCCTGCTCTGTGACGTGCCCCGCGCGGCGGACATCGTCCGGCGCATCCGTGAGGCCACCGGCCTGCCCGTCACCTGCAAGATTCGCTCGGGCTGGGACGCCCGCAGCCTGAACTATCTTCAGGTGGCTGGCGCGCTCCAGGAGGCGGGCTGCGCGGGGCTGGCCATCCACCCCCGCACGCGCGAGCAGGGCTATTCAGGGCAGGCGGACTGGAGCGTCATCGCCGACCTCAAGCGCCACTTCCCGGAGCTGCCCATCATCGGCAACGGGGACGTGAAGACGCCCGCGGACGCGGCGCGCATGCTGGAGACCACCGGCTGTGACTTCGTGATGATTGGCCGCGCCGCGCTGGGCAACCCGTGGATCTTCCGCGAGCTGCTCGGAGGCCCGCCCGCCACGCCGCGCGAGCGCTGCGAGCTGGTGCTGGAGCACTTCCGGGCGCACCTGGACTTCATGGGGGACCCGCTGGGCGCCGTGCGCTCCTTCCGCAAGCAGTTGGCGTGGTACGCCCACGGCTTGTACGGCGCCGCGGCCTTCCGTGCGGAGGTGAACGGCCTGGACCTGCCGTCAGCGGTGGAGGACTGCGTGCGCCGCTTCTTCGCCGCGGCCCATGTGGACCTCGCGGGCCCCGGTGAGGAGCAGGACGTGGACTACCGGGCGGCCCTGGGCTGAGGGCACGGCGCTTCTCTATCTATATATAAGGAGGGAGCCCGTGCCCTTCGTGGGCGGCGCGCCGCTCAAGCGCCCGAGGGGCGGACGGCGTCTGGCGCTACCAGCTTCCGTCCGGTGGCCACGGCGCGGAAGTAGTCACACGCGGGCGTGGGGCTGCGGCGGAGCGTGTCGAAGTTGACGTGGTAGAGGCCGAAGCGCGGGCCCCAGCCCTCCAGCCACTCGAAGTTGTCGAGCAGGCTCCAATAGAGGTAGCCGCGCACGTCCACGCCCTGCGCGCGCGCGGCCAGCACCTGGGCCAGGTGGGAATGGAGGTAGTGGGGCCGGCGGACGCCGACGCGGTCATCGATGCCGTTCTCCGTAATCCACACCGGCTTCCCGTAGCGCTTCACGTCGCGCAGCGTCTGGAGGAAGCCCTCCGGCCAGTCCTCCCACCCGATGTCGGTGAGGCCCCGGCCGTGGATGTCCCGGTACTTGAACTCGATGAAGGGCGGGCGCGGCACGAAGCGCAGGTGCGCGCGGGTGTAGTAGTTCACCCCGATGAACTCCACGGAGTCCCGCGCGCCAGGGATGTCCACGCGGGTGGAGGCCACGCCCGGCATGGTGACGCGCAGCTTGCCGGTGGCCAGCGCCTCGTGGAACGCATGGTTGTAGGCCTGGGCCCCGAGCCTCACCAGCGCACGGTCCAAGGGGTGCCACCACCGGTCCGGCGCGAAGGCGAGCATGTTCTGGGAGATGCCCAGCTCCACGCGGCCCAGCCGGGACAACAGTTCCTCCCGGGCGGCCACGTGCGAGCGCACCAGGTTCTCCATGGCCCGCATGGTGGTGGGGCCATCCGCGAGGCCCGGAGGAATGGCGCCCTGCAGATACCCCCCCAACAGCAGCACCATGGGCTCGTTGAAGGAGATGACCAGCGCGTCCAGCCCCTCCAGCAGCGCCGCGCACCGCTTCGCGTACCGCCGGAAGACGTCCACGCTGGCCGGCTGGTGCCACGGTGTCTCCCGGTGGAACCAGGTGGGGTGCGTGAAGTGGTGGAGCGTCACCACCGGCCGCAGGCCATGGGCCTTCATCTTCAGGAGCCGCTCCCGGTAGGACTCCAGCGCCGCCTCGTCGAAGCGCCCGCGTTCCGGCTCGATGCGCGCCCACTCCAGGGAGATGCGGAACGCGGTGGCGCCCACCGCCCGGGCCAGGGCGTAGTCCTCCTCGTAGCGGTTCCAGTGGTCCACCGCGGGGCCGCAGCGAGCGTCCGGCTCCTTCAGCTTCCCGGCGCGTTCCCACTCGGCCCAGTCGTTCTCGATGCCGCCCTCCACCTGGTACGCGGCGGTCGCGACGCCGAAGGTGAAGTCCGCGGGGAAGGTCTGCTCGGTGGCGCTCATGTGGTGGCGAACCGTAGACGCCGCACCCCACGACGAAAAGCGCCGCGTCGCTCGCGCGCATGCGCCGCGGCATGCGCCAACGTCGTGCTCGAAAGTGGCCGAAACGTGTCCGGAGCCGGAAACTCGGCCTCGCGCGCGACACCTCGGATGCGCTCGCGAGTGTCCGCGAGGTGGCGTTCGGCACCTCCGGACGCGCTCGATGCCGAAAAATCGGCCTCGCACGCGATGCAATACATCACCATGCGTTGACACACTGGCATGTCGCCCGTACCATTCACTTCAAGCACTCACTCCCATCAAGAAGAGTGCAGGGCCTCGGTTGACCTGGGGCCAACCACTGAACTGGAGGATTCTGATGGCCGCTAAGAAGAAGACCGCTGCGAAGTCCGCGACCAAGAAGGCTGCCAAGACCGCGAAGGCCACGAAGGCGGCGAAGTCGGCGAAGAAGACGACCGCTCGCAAGACGGCTGGCAAGACCGCGACCAAGAAGGCGGCCGCCAAGAAGACCACCCGCAAGGCGGCCAAGAAGGCCCCGGCTCGCAAGCGCACCACCAAGGCCAAGACGGTGGCGGCCCCGGTTACGCCGGAGTCCTGAGCAGTCCCGTCGTCATGAGCGGACGGTAGTTGACGTCCGGTGAACGGCTCGGCGAAACCCGCCGGGCCGTTTTCATTTTCAGGACCCGGAGTGCCCCATGTCGCTGCGTCCCGTGGAGCTGGAGCAGGTGGTGGCGGAGCTGGCGGAGCGCCTCACTGGCGCGGTGGCGCAGAAGGCCTGGTGTCCCCTTCCCAGGCTCGCCTACGTGGAGCTTCGCGTCCCGGGCAAATCCATCCTGTTGTGCCTGTGCGCGGAAGGTGACCTGGCCCGGGTGTCCGTGGCGGATGATCGCTTCCCCACGCCGGGCGAGCCCGCCCCCTTCCAGCGGTGGCTGCGTCAGGAGCTGACAGGCTTCAAGCTCCAGGGCGCCCGCTTCATGGAAGCCGAGCGCGTGGTGGCCTTCGACTTCGAGCGCGAGGACGTGCGCCGGCGCCTCCTTCTGGAGGTGGGCGCGCCCGGTGGTCTGCTGCTGCTCAGCGACACCGGCCGCGTGCTGATGCTCTCCGGTGAGGGCTTCGCGCAGCGCCGGGGCCTGCATCCGGGCGCGGCGTGGACGCCGCCGGAGCCGCCGCCGCCCGAGGCCCGCGAGAAGGCCCGGAGCCAACCCTCGCGGCTCGCTCCCCAGGACTCGGATGCGCTGCCGTATTCCCAGGCCGCGGAGCGCCTGCTCGGAGCGCGCGACAAGGCCAGCCGCTCGGAGACCATCCGCCGCCGGTTGGCGCAGCCGTACCGCGCGCGCCTCAAGCGCGCCTCCCGCACGTTGGAGAAGGTGCGCGCCGAGGCGGCCCGCGGCCCGGACGCGGAGAAGCACCGCGAAGTGGGCGAGCTGCTGGCGCAGAACCTCTACCTCCTCAAGCGTGGCGCCACCGAGGCGGTGCTCACCGCCTATACAGAGGAGGGCGCGAAGGAGGTTCGGGTGACGCTGGACCCGAAGCGCACCCCGAAGGAGGAGGCGGACTGGCACTTCCACCAGTACCGGCGGCTGCTGCGGGGCGTGGAGCAGGCGCGTCATCGCGAGGCGGAGCTGGCGCGCGAGGTGGCGCACGCGCAGCAGGCGCTCACGCAGATTGAGCGGATGGAGGACGCCGCGCTGCTGTCGCAGGCGGAGGTGCTTCAGCTCCCCAGTGGGGGCGAGGGTGCGCGGGAGGGCCGGCCCTTCAAGGAGTACGTGGGCCATGGCGGGGCGCGCATCTGGGTGGGGCGCGGCTCGGAGGACAACGACGCGCTCACCTTCAAGGTGGCCAGACCCTGGCATCTGTGGCTCCACGCGCGCGGTGTCCCGGGCAGCCACGTGGTGCTGCCGCTGGAGAAGGGGCAGGAGGTGGCGCAGGAGGTGTTGCTGGACGCGGCGCACCTGGCGCTGCACCACTCCGGGGCCAAGGGCGAGCCGCGCGGCGAGGTGAGCTACGTGCCCGCGAAGTTCGTGCGCAAGGTGAAGGGCGGCGCGCCGGGGCAGGTGACCTTCACGCGCGAGAAGACCTTCGTGGTGCGCATGGAGCCCGAGCGCCTGGAGCGGCTCCTCAAGTCCCGGCACGCGGAGCCGCCCGCACCGTGAGGGCGCGTCGTACGCTCGCCTGCCCTTCCCTCCTGTTAGTGGACGCTGCGTGCGAGCGCGGTTGACGGGCTGACGGTGAGGAGGCGGGCAGGGGACCGCCGCCCTTGAGTCCCCGGAAGTGCGGGGTACGATGCGCAGCCGCGTGTCCCCCGAGCAATTTCGCCAGACGTCGCTCTTCCCTCGAGGTCTCTCCGCCGCCAGCCGCGCGGCGGAGGGCACGGCCGCACCCCGGCCCGAGGGGGGACCTGCCGCGCCCGTGGCGCCCGCGCCGCGGCCCGTCGCGCCGCCCGTGCCCATGCCGCAGCGCAACCTCCCGCCCGACGATGCACCCCGCATCGTCACGCGTCCGCCCACGCGGGAGGAGCTGTGGTCCCGGGCTGAATCGCTGGCCTGGCGGCTGAGCGCCGAGCTGGGCATGCCGGTGCGCCTGTCGGTGACGGACAACCGCTCCACCATGGTGTCCTTCCGCCGGGGCTCCGCGGTGCTGGCGCTGCGGCTGCACCACATGTTCCTGGACGCGCCGGAGCCGGTGGTGCGCGCGGTGGCGGACTACGCGGGCCGGGGACACCGCACCGCGGGCGCCATCCTGGACGAGTACATCCGCGGTCAGCAGCCGCGCATCCGCCAGATGCGCCGCGAATCCGACGCGGACCTCAACCCGCGCGGGCGCTGTTTCGACCTCCAGGCGCTTTACGACGCCACCAACCGAGATTTTTTCCAGGGCCTCATCCAGGCCCGGATTGGCTGGGGGCGCATGCCTCCGCGCCGCCGTCGCAAGTCCATCCGCCTGGGCGTCTACGACCACCAGACGCGTGAGATTCGCATCCACCCGGCGCTGGACACCCCCGAGGTGCCTTCCTTCTTCGTGGAGTTCATCATCTTCCACGAGATGCTCCACCAGCTCTTCCCGAGCACGGGCCGGGGTGGCCGCCGCGTGCATCACCCGCGTGCCTTCCGCGAACGCGAGCGAACATTCCCGCATTACGCCGCCGCACTGCGTTGGGAGCGGGAGAACCTGGGCGTGCTGTTGCGCGGATGAGCGCCGCGTCGTTCGCTGGCTCATTTACCGTTTTACCGAGCGAAGCGGCGCATGCAGCGTGCTTGACGCTGCCGTGAGGGAAACCCATCCTCACGAGCTCTATGCGAAGAGCGAAGATTGTCTGCACCCTCGGTCCCGCCAGCCAGAGCCAGGAGATGCTCGAAGCGCTCCTGGAGAACGGCATGGACGTGGCTCGCCTGAACTTCTCCCACGGCAGCCACGAGCAGCACGCGGAGAACATCGCGAAGCTGCGCGCCGCGTCGCTGAAGGTTCGCAAGGCGGTGGGCATCCTCGGCGACCTGCAAGGCCCGAAGATTCGCACTGGCCGTTTCGTGAAGGGCAGCACCGAGCTGAAGGAAGGCGGCACCTTCCACATCACCACGGATGAAACGGTCCCGGGCACGGACGAAATCGTGTCCACGACGTACCCGTTCCTGGCCGCGGACGTGAATCCGGGGGACCGCATCCTCCTGGATGACGGCCTGCTGGAGCTGAAGGTCCTGGAGACGGACAAGCAGAAGCTCATCCGCACGCAGGTCATCCACGGCGGCACGCTGAAGAACAACAAGGGCATCAACCTGCCCGGCGTGGCGGTGCGCGCGGAGGCGCTGACGCCGAAGGACCGTGAGGACCTGGTGTTCGGGATCAAGGCCGGCGTGGATTACATCGCGCTGTCCTTCGTGCGCCAGCCGTCCGACCTGGACACCGCGCGCCAGGCCATGGCCGAGGTGGGCCGCACGGTGCCCATCATCGCCAAGCTGGAGAAGCCGGAGGCCATTGCCCGGCTGGACGCCATCCTGGACAAGACGGACGGCGTGATGGTGGCGCGCGGCGACCTGGGCGTGGAGATTCCCCCCGAGGAAGTGCCGGCCGTCCAGAAGGACATCATCCGGCGCTCCAACCTGCGCGGCCTGCCCGTCATCGTGGCCACGCAGATGCTGAACTCCATGATTGATAACCCGCGCCCCACGCGCGCCGAGGCCAGCGACGTGGCCAACGCCGTGTTCGACGGCGCGGACGCGGTGATGCTGTCGGGCGAGACGGCCAGCGGCAAGTTCCCCATCGAGTCCGTGCAGATGATGGAGCGCATCATCCTGGCGGCCGAGTCCTCCGCGCGCACGACGCAGTCGCTGATGCGCGTGCTGGAGACGCCGGTGGGGCTGCCCAACCACTTCCCGGACGTCATCGCGCGCGTGGCCTGCGAGGCGGCCAAGGCGAGCAACGCCTCGCTCATCGCGGCCTTCACGCTGTCGGGTGTGACGGCGCGCCTGCTGTCGCACTACCGGCCCCCGGTGCCGATTGTCGCCTTCAGCCCCAACCAGGAAGTGCGCCGCCGGCTGTCGCTGTTGTGGGGCGTGGTGCCGCGCGTGCTGGAGCCCACCCAGGACACCGAGGCCATGGTGAAGCGCGTGGAGGAAGAGCTCCTGGCGCGAGGCCTGGGCCGCAAGGGCGACCGCATCGTCATCGTGTTCGGCGCGCCCGTGGGGCAGCCGGGCAAGATCAACAGCCTGCGCCTGCACACCATCCAGGGCTGAGCGGCTACTTGATTCCCTGGAGGACCTTCCGGGGGATGTCGGCCTCGATGAAGACGGTATAGAGCGCCGGGTCCAACTGCCCGGCGTCGGACTCGCGCCGGAGGATGTCGAGCGCGAGCGTGTGCGGCACGGCCTTCTTGTAGGGCCGGTCGCTGGCGGTGAGCGCGTCGTAGATGTCGCAGATGGACATCATCCGTGACTGGACGGGGATGTCCTTCTCCGCGCGGGGGTAGCCGGTGCCATCCAGCTTCTCGTGGTGGGCGTAGGCAATCTCCGGCACCCGGCGCAGCGTGCGCGTCCACGGAATCTGGGACAGGAAGCGGTAGGTGTGCTCGACGTGGCTCTCGATTTCGCGGCGCTCCTCGGGGGAGAGCGTGCCGCGGGCGATGGAGAGCGACTGGATTTCCCCCGGCAGCAGCAGCGGCTGGGCCTTGTCGTGGGCATCCAGGAAGCGCAGCGCACCCAGCTCGTGGAGCCGCTCGAAGTTGCCCTGCGCGAGCACGGTGGGGCGGTTGCAGGAGAGGATGAACTCCAGCACCTCGTCCAACTGCCACGACTCGCGGGCGAGCCGCTCCTCTTCCTCGGCCTCGATTTCCGCCAGGTTCGCCTGGCCGCGAATCTTCACCGCTTCCAAGCGGCGGCGGTAGCTCTGGAGCTGCAAGTCCTTCCGGGCGAGCTGGAAGCGGGCGCGCAGGCCTTCGAGCTCATGCGGGTAGAGCTTCTCCGCCTTCACCAGCACGGGCTCGCGCACGCCCACCTTGCCGAAGTCGTGCAGCAATGAGGCGTAGCGCAGCTCCTGAATCTCCCCGGCGGAGAAGCGCGTGTGGGCGTAGGGGCCGGTGGACAGGTGCTCGAGCGCCTGGGCCATGGCCACGGTGAGGTCGGCCACGCGGCCGGAGTGACCGGCGGTGGTCGGGTCTCTGGATTCGATGGCGACGACGGAGGCGGAGACGAAGCCCTCGAAGAGGCGGTTGATGTCCTCGTGGAGGAGGGCGTTCTCGATGGCGCCCGCGGCCTGGGCGCCCAGGGCGAGCAGCAGCTCCTCGTCCTCGGCGTTGAAGCTGGCGCCGTCCAGCTTGTTGAGGGCCTGGATGACGCCCGTCACCTCGCCGCCGGCGTCGCGCATGGGGACGCAGAGGATGGTCTTCGTCTGGTAGCCGCTGGAGACGTCGAACGAGCGGTTGAAGCGAGCGTCGGCGTAGGCGTCGGGGATGTTGATGACGGCGCCCGTCTGGGCCACCTGTCCGGCGACGCCGCTGCCCACCGGGAGGCGGATTTCGCTCTTGGAGCCCTGGGCCACCTTGCTCCACAGCTCGTTGCGCTCGCGGTCCAGGATGAAGAGCGAGCAGCGGTCCGCCTCCACCACCTTGGTGGCCTCGAAGAGGATGAGCGGCAGGAGCAGGTCGAGGTCGCGCTCGGCGCTCATCGCCTTCGCGACATCCAGGATGGACGTGAGCTTCGCCAGGCGGCGGTTCAGCTCGGGCTGTGGGGCGGGTTGAGCGAGCACCGGCGGCTCCGTGAGAAGCGGCCAGCGGCCGCGAAGGGCTACAAAGTTCTAGCACGGGTAGACAGCACACTGCCTCGGGGGACCCACCTGGCAGGTCCCTGGCTGTCTGGTGGACGTCGCCGCGTTGCGTTCAGCCTTATCCAGCGCGCGGGTTGCGGTTATGAAGCGCGGCATGAGCCGCCGCCCCGTTCGCATCTCTCCTTCGCTTTTGTCCTGTGACTTCGGCCGCTTGGCCGAAGAGGTCCGCGCCATCGAAGCCGCTGGTGCGGATTGGATTCACGTGGATGTCATGGATGGCCGCTTTGTGCCGAACATCACGATTGGCCCCGTGGTGGTGGAGGCCATCAAGCGGGTGGCGACGAAGCCGTTGGACGTGCACCTGATGATTGTGGAGCCGGAGCGCTACGTGGAGGCCTTCGTGAAGGCGGGGGCGGACGTGCTGACGGTGCACGTGGAGGCCAGTCCGCATCTGCACCGGACGCTTCAGCAGATTCGCAATGCCGGGGCGAAGCCGGCGGTGGTGTTGAACCCGGGCACGCCGCTGTCGGCCATCGAGGAGGTGCTGGGCGACGTGGACATGGTGCTGCTGATGAGCGTGAACCCGGGCTTCGGCGGGCAGAGCTTCATCGAGTCCACGGTGGAGAGGGTGCGCCGGCTGCGCGGGATGTTGGATGCGCGCGGGCTGAAGGACGTGGACATCGAGGTGGACGGCGGCATCAACGCCACCACGGCGAAGCGGGTGGTGGAGGCCGGGGCCACGGTGCTGGTGGCGGGCAGCTACGTCTTCGGCTCGAAGGACTACGCGGAGGCCATCCGCTCGCTGCGCTCGTGAGGCGCGGCGGACTTCAGGTGCGAGGGCGCGCCACGGAGGAGGCGAGCCGGGCGACGCGGGTCATGAAGGTGGGGTCGAAGGGCTTCACCTCGTAGTCGTCGGCGCCGAGCTCGAAGCAGACGTGGCGGGTGAACTGGTCCTCGACGGCGCTGAGGATGATGACCTTGCAGTCGCGGGTGTTGGGGTCCTGCTTGAGCTGGGCGAGCAAGTCCCGGCCGTCCTGGTGCTGGTTGATGTCCAGGATGATGACGGCCGGCCGGTGCTCGCGGGCGAGCTCCAGGACGCGCTCGGACGTGGTGTCCGAGATGCAGTTCAGCCCGGAGCGTTTCCCCTCGCGGGCGAGGGCGGAGACGATGAGGGGTTCGTCATCGGAGATGAGGACGACGGGGGGCGGCGTCATGGCATCGCGGTGCAACAATGCAGGCTGCCTCGTGAGTGTAGCAGGGAGGGAAACTGTCCGGGAGTACAGGAAATTCGTGGTCTTGGGAAGCGGAGTCGGGGGCCACCCGGGCAGCGCCCGGCTGCCTGCTCCCTCTGAGCGGGGAGGGGTGGAAGAAAAGGTGATCCGAGGACGTTGACTCGGCTGGGCGGCTCGGGTACTACCGCCCGCACTTCGCCGGTCCCGAGAAGGACCGTCCGGCGAGGCGACATATCGGGGAGTGGCTCAGCCTGGTAGAGCACTTGGTTCGGGACCAAGGGGTCGCAGGTTCAAATCCTGTCTCCCCGACCACGTCATGAAGCGGGCTGGAGATCGCAAGGTCTCCAGCCCGTTTCGTTTTGGGGCGATAGTCCTCGCGGCTCTGGCCGACCGGTTGCGGGCGCGAACCTCGGGGCACCTGGGCTGGATGGAGACGCGAGCCTGGAGTTCCTGGCGCGGGTAGGTGCGGAATTCATCGGCCCATTTGCCGGCAGATTGGCACCACTTCGAGCTGTGGCAGGTCGTCGTAGTTGAAGTCAAACGCGAATTTGCCATCGGCGGTGATGGTCAGCGTGGCCGTGTGCCAGTCGTGGCCGTTCTTGCTGAGTGTCGCCATCCGGGTCCTCAACTCGTCGAAGGCGTCCGTGACTTCGTCTGTCGCGGCGAAGGAGCGCTGCTGCCCGTCGGCGAGGCGGTACCGGCCGGTTTCTTCGGAGAAGAGGGGGATGGCCAGGTACGAATAGGTGGCCTGAACCCAGCCGTCTTCAGCTTGTTGTACACGCCTTGGGCGATGGTCTGGTGAAGCTGTTCGATGTCGGGCGTCACGTCTAGAGTCTGGGGTTGGCGAGCAAACGGCTCTTCGTGGTCGTGCCGATTGTCCCGTTAATCCGAAGCTTGCTGGCGCGAAGTATAGGATGGATGGGAGCCCTGTTTGTTGGAGTGGGTCATCGGTACAACGAGCCGTGGACGAGATTGCTCTCTCGACGCCTGGAGCCAAGACTTCACTGACTCCCATGACTGACTTTGACACCCCAGGACGATGGCTCATCGCGGAGGCGGTCCGGATGCTGGTGGCCAACTGGTCGTCACGTGATGAGCGGAGGCGTCCTTGGGGGACCTGGGTTCTGCTGTGGGGGGCTATCGAGAGTGATGAGGAACTTGAACGCCTCAGGATTGCTGTGCCGCTGCTAGGGGCTTGGTTCCTGAGCGACTCCTGTTTCGTTCGCCATGACGTGTGGCGCTATCTGCGCCACCGCTCCATGCAGCATTCTTCCTTGTACTCCCCACTGGCGACAAGGGTCGGAGTGCTTGAAGTCGCTCCGTATCGTCGCGAGCCTGCGGTGTACGCGGCAAGTCACTGCGGACTACGGGATGCGTACGGAGTGCGACTGGAGAGGGATTCATCCGGCCAGTTGACCGAGCATCGCATCTGGATGGCGTGACCTCTCGCGGACTCCATCAGATCGCTGTTAGAACGCCGCCGCGTGGGTCCGGTGATGGAACTACCCCCGCCAAATCAGGCACGACTTGGATTGGCTCACCCTTTTACGCGACAACTTCCCTGACGCAGGGGGGGAAGGTGCTGTGTCCTGGTACGAAGACCAGCGTGCGAGGCCATTGCGGCAGCGTTGAAGCACCGTAAGTATCCGGCCAACGACGTGCTGAGAGCCGTGCAGGGGCCCCGATTAGCACTACTGCGTCAGGGCCCCGACGGGTGGACGGGGAGATCGGGTGGGCTGCGCGAGGAGCGTGGGTGGTTGGAGCGGTGGCAGGTGGGGCAGCGCGGCAGCCAGGTGGCAATCCCCCGGGCCATGGC
>NZ_SRLV01000071.1:0-45588 GCF_006518205.1 Myxococcus sp. CA005
CTCTCCCCGGGGGGCGCCGTCCCCCGTCATTGCCGAGCCCTCGCGCTTGTTTACGTTTCCAGAGGGCCCCGCAGGGTCTCCGGAAACGAGGCGGCCATGGCGCTCAATTCTTCCCACGATACGGCCCGCGCCGGCGCGGACCGGCCAGCACTGCACGGCGGAGGCGGTTGGCACCGGTTGGGCAATACGCTCAAGACGACCGTGCTGCTGGCCGGGCTCACGGCCCTGGTGCTCGTCATCGGCGACCGGCTGGGCGGCCCGCAAGGCCTGCTCTTCGCCGGCCTTTTCGCGGTGGTGATGAACTTCGGCTCCTACTGGTTCAGCGACCGGATTGCCTTGGCCATCCACGGCGCCAGGCCGTTGCCCTACGAGCAGGCGCCCTGGCTGCACGACATGGTGGCGCGGCTGGCCTCCCGCGCGGGCATGCCGAAGCCCAAGGTCTACATCCTCCCCACGGCGGCGCCCAACGCGTTCGCCACGGGCCGCAACCCGAGCCACGCCGCCATCGCGGTGACGGCGGGCCTGATGGAGCTGCTCGACCGGCGCGAGCTGGAAGGCGTGCTGGCCCATGAACTGGGGCACGTTCGCAACCGGGACACCCTCATCGGCACGGTGGCGGCGACCCTGGCCGGCATCATCAGCTACGCCGCGCAGATGCTCTTCTGGTTCGGCGGCTCCATGCTCAGCCGGGGCGACAACGACGAGCGCGGCGGACTGGGCAGCGCCTTCGCCAACCTGGGTCTGCTGCTGGTGGCCCCCATCGCCGCCACGCTGCTCCAGCTCGCCGTCAGCCGCTCACGGGAGTACGGAGCGGACCAGACGGGCGCCGAGCTGGCGGGCGACCCGGACGCGCTCGCCAATGCCCTGCTGAAGTTGGAACGCAGCGCGGAGGCCATTCCCTACGACAAGGCCCCGGCCACCTCCCACCTCTTCATCGTCAACCCGCTCCACCGAGGCGGAGTCATGGCCCTGTTCTCCACCCACCCGCCCATCCCCGAGCGGGTCCGCCGGCTGCGGGAGCTGGGCGCCCGCCTGGGAGCCCGCACCGGTGGGCGCGGCGGCTGGGAGTACGCGTACTGAGGCGACGGACGGCGCCCCGGACGCTCGCCGGGCCGCTGGCCGGGGCGACGCAGGGAGTGAACCGAAGCACGTCTAGCAGTGGACCCTTGACGCCCCGGGGGCTGACGGTAGGCTGCCCCGCTTTTTGCATTTCCCCGTGGAGGTCGTTCCCGTGCTGGTCCTGGTCCTCGCCCTTGCTGTCGGGCTCGCCATCTCGCTCTATTTCAATCTCTTCGCCGGCCCCAAGCACGCCGCGCTTCCGTCGTCGTCCACGTCGTCGTCGGCGCCCCGCGCCGAGCTGGTGACGGACACCCAGGCGCGTGCCAAGGCCGAGGCGGAGCTGCAGCGCAAGCAGAAGGAGCTGGACGAGCAGCGCACTCAACTTCAGGACGTGAAGGAGCAGCTGAAGCAGGCCAAGCGCAAGCTCTACGAGCAGAAGGAGTCCGACAAGAGCGCGCAGGACCTGGCCAAGGCGCGCGCCGAGGTGGAGCGCAACGCCTCCACGCAGCTCGAGCGGACCCGTGAGGAGCTGTCCCACGCGCTGGTGGAGAACCAGCGGCTGAAGGCGGAGATGGAGTCCAAGGGCCGCCGCCCGCAGCCCGCGCCGGCCGCCCCCATCGCAGCGCCCGCCACGCAGGTCGCCGCGCCCGCCCAGGAGGGCGAGGCCGTCATCGCCGCGGTGGTGCCGGTGGTGCCCACGGCGACGGAGACGGTGCCGCAGGAGCGTGGCCAGCGCCGCTACCGCGAGCTGAACGACGCCGACCGCGAGAAGATGGAGCGGCTGGAGCAGGCGGCGAACAAGGACCGCCTCCGCGCAGTGGAGCTGGAGAAGGAGCTGCGCCGGGTGAAGGGCCGCAACGAGACGCAGCAGCGCGTCTATGCCGCCACCAAGCACGACCTGGACCTGAGCCGCGACAAGTACAAGGCCCTGGAGAAGCGCCTCAACCGCACGCTCCTGGAGCGCGACCTGATTCGCCGGGCCATCAAGGACCTGGAAAAGAAGACGGGCATGCTCGCAGACCGCACGGAGCTGACGCCCGAGGAGGTCGCCGCCAGCGACCAGCGCACCGAGGAGACGTCGCGCGTGCGCGCCGAGGCCGAGGCCCAGGCCACGCCCAAGACGGAGGCCCCGGCCGACACCGAGCAGCAGGCGCCCGAGAGCGCTCCGGCCGACGCGGAGTCCAAGCCCGCGCAGGCCTGACGCACCCGCCCTCCCATGGGCACATTGAAGGGCTCGGCATCCTGGAGGACCTCCAGGGCCGGGCCCTTCGTCATTTCCACATCAGGTGTCGGACGGGCCGCAGCCGCCTTCCAGCGGCACCGGCCCCCGGGCCTGGAGGAGGCCCGTCAGGAGCTTGACCGTGAGGCGCTTGAACTCCGCCATCTCCTGCACCGTGAGGTAGCGAAGCAGCTCCACGTCCGTCCAGATGAGCGCGTCGCGCAGCAGGTTCAGCTCCGTCTGCCCGGCCGGGGACAGCTCCAGGCGCGCGCACCGGCGATCTTCCGCGATGCTTCGCTTCACCAGGCCGTCCTCCTCCAGGCGCGCGACGAGCCGGCTCACCGAGGGTGCGTCCACGAGCATCCGCTCCGCGATGGCGGACTGGCTGCGCACACCGTCGGCGATGGATTTCAGCGCCAACAACTGCATGAAGGGTCTGCTGGTCTGCTCGCCTAGCCGCTCGGTGAGGAGGCGACGGATGGCGCGCCGCAGCGAGGCCATTTGCTCCGGGACAGTCATCTCCCCCTAAAGATGGTTGCAGACATCAACCATTGTCAATTACATCGACGCGACGCGTTTGGTCACAACGGGGGGGAAGTTTTCAGCCCACACGCAGTTCCCTCATTTCTTCCTCCTCGTATGGCATCCCCTTCCGTCATTCTCTTGGCGCTCGTCGCAGCGTCGACGCTGACCGAGCCGTCACCGTCCATTCCTGCGCCCGTCCCCTTCCAGCCGAAGGTGGAGGACGCGATGCTCACCCCCGTTGCCCCCGCCCAGCGGCAGGTAACGACCTGGGACGAGGCGCTCGCGCTCGTCCGGGAGCGATCCACCAACCTCCGAAGCGCCGAAGCCGGCGTGGAACGCGCCGCGGGCCGCTCCCGGCAGGCCCTGGCCGCGCTGCTCCCCAATGCACGTCTGTCGTCCAGTGTCGGTGTGGACCTCCTCAACCCCGACCTCCCCGTGGGCGCTGGCGGTACGCCGCTGGTGGGCATTGGTGGCGGCGACACCCGCGGTCCCTCCACGCCGCTGCTCACCGCCACGGCGAACGTGACGCAATCCCTGGTGGACGTCAGCGCCTGGCGCGGGCGCGCCTCGGCCGTGGCCGCCGAGGAAGGCGCGGCGGCGACGCTGGGCGAGACGCGGCGGCTGCTCACGCGGGGGCTGGCCCAGGTGCTGGTGTCCACGGTGGCGGCGGAGCGGGCGGCGGAGATCAACCGCGTGGGCCTGCGGCAGGCCTTGGAGCGCTTCGCGCTCGCGCAGCGCACCTATGAACTGGGCGCGGGCAACCAGTTGGACGTGGTGCGCGTGGAGCAGGACGTGGCGGTGGCACGCAGCGCCCTCGTCGCGGGAGACGAGCAGTTGCGGCGCAGCCGTGAGGCCCTGGGTCTGGCGGTGGGCTTCGGCAACGCCGTTGGCGTCAGCCGGGACTTCAACCTCCAGGGGCTGGTGAACGAGACGCAGCGGGCCTGCACGCCCTTGAAGGACATGAACGAGCGGACGGACCTCGTGGCCTCGCGCGCGCAGTTGGAGTCCGCGCGTGACAGCCGCCAACAAGCCACCGCCGGATACCTGCCCACGCTGGGCCTGTCGAGCACCGCAGTGGGCCTCACCACGGACCCCGGCTTCGGCCGCGTGGCCATCTGGAGTGTGTCCGCGGTGCTCTCCGTCCCCATCTGGGAAGGTGGCCTGCGCGGCGGCTTGATTCGCGAGCGAGAGGGGCTCGAGCGCCAGGCGGCGGAGGCGCTGGAGAGCACCCGCCGCGACGTGTCGATTCAGGTGGCCCAGGCCCGGCGCGCCGTGGAGGTGGCCGAGGCCCTGGTGACGACGGCGGTGGCGTCCCGCGACCTCGCGGACCGGACCGACCGCCTCACCCGCCGTTCTTTTGAAGTGGGCCGCGGCAGCAGCCTCGAGCTGGTGCAGAGCGGAGCGGCCCTGCGCCAGGCGGAGCTGACCCTGGTGCTGCGTGAATTCGAGCTCGTCCAGGCGCGCCTGGACGCATTCCTGACGGAGGCGCGGTGCGACTGGTGAATCAGATGAAGGCGATGTGGGGTGTCACCCTGCTGGCGGTGGTGGCGGGCTGTTCGGCCCAGAAGGCCGCCCCGCCGGCCCCTCCGCCCCGCGAGGTGGAAATCGTGACGCTCACCCCGCGCGAGGTGCGCGAAACGGGGGAGTACCTGGGCTCGCTGATGTCGCGGCAGAGCGTCAACGTGCTGCCCCAGGTCGCGGGCTACGTGCGCAAGATTCACGTGCGTCCCGGTGACAAGGTGGAGGCCGGCGCCGCGCTCATCGAGGTGGACTCGCGCGAAGGCACCGCCGCGCTCGACAGCGCGCAGGCGCAGCTCAGCTCCACCCAGGTGAGCCTGGAGCTGGCGCGCCGCACGCTGGAGCGCACCGAGGCGCTCTACAAGGAAGGGCTCGCGAGCGCGCAGGAGCTGGAGCAGGGCCGCGCGCAGGTGGAGGCAGCCCAGGCCGCGGCGCGTTCATCCGCCGCGCAGGTGACGCAGCGCCAGGTGCAGCTCCAGTACCACGTGGTGCGCGCGCCCTTCGCCGGCACGATGGGCGACGTGCTGGTGCGGCTGGGTGACTACGTGGGCATGACGACGCCGCTCACCAGCGTGGCGCAGTCGGACGTGCTCGAGGTGAGCGTGTCGGTGCCGTCGCCGCGCGCCCGGTCGATGAAGCCCGACACCGCGCTCGAAATCCTCGACAGCACGGGCAAGGTGCTGATCACCAGCAACGTCTTCTACATCGCGCCCCAGGCGGACCCCCGTACCCAGTTGGTGGAGGTGAAGGCCGCCTTCCGCAACACCGTGGGCCTGCGGCCCAGCGAGCTGGTGCGCGCGCGGCTCGTGTACTCGGCCCGGGATGCGCTGCAGATTCCCGCGCTCGCCATCGTGCGGCAGAGCGGTCAGCCCTTCGCGCTGGTGGTCCTGGCGAAGGACGGGAAGACGGTGGTGGAGCGCCGCCCCATCACGCTCGGCGCGCTGGGCGAGATGGCCTACGTGGTGGAGAGCGGGCTCCAGTCGGGCGACCAGGTCGCCGTGTCCTCGCTGCAAGCGCTGCGTGACGGCATGGCGGTGAAACCCAAGCAGGCCAACGCCCCCAACGCCCCCACTGGCAGCGGCCCGCCCCGGGCCTCTGGCAATGGTGGCGGCACTGTCGGCGGGAGCCGCTGAACGAAGGGCCGGATAGAGCACCATGTTCGTCGATTTCTTCATCCGTAGGCCCGTCTTCGCCATCGTCTGCTCCATCCTGCTGACGCTGGTGGGGCTGATTGCCATCCCCACGCTGCCCATCGCCCAGTACCCGGACCTGGCGCCGCCACAAGTCACCGTGACGAGCACCTACGTGGGTGCGAGCGCCGAGGTGGTGGAGAGCGCCGTCACCATCCCGCTGGAGCAGGAGCTCAACGGCGTGGAGGGCATGCGCTACATCACCTCCACCAGCAGCAACGACGGCACCAGCCAGATCACCATCACCTTCGAGGCCACGCGCGACATCGAGGTGGCCGCCGTCGACGTGCAGAACCGCGTCAGCCGCGCCGCGGCGCGCCTGCCCTCGCAGGTGAACCAGACGGGCATCGTCGTCAACAAGGCCTCCAGCCAGATGCTGCTGACGGTGGGCCTGTTCAGCGAGGACAACCGCTACGACGCCAAGTTCCTCAGCAACTACGCCGACGTGAGCCTGAAGGACGCCATCAAGCGCGTGCCCGGCGTGGGTGACGTCCGCATCTTCGGCGAGCGCAAGTTCTCCATGCGCCTGTGGCTGGACCCCACGGAGCTGGCGCGGCGCAAGCTCACGCCCCAGGACGTGACGCGCGCGCTCCAGGAGCAGAACCTCCAGGTGGCCGCGGGTCAGATTGGCCAGCCGCCGTCCACCGAGGACCAGCCCTACCAGATCGCGGTGCGGGCCCGGGGCCGACTGGTGGAGCCGGCGGAGTTCGGCGACATCGTCCTGATGCGGGACACGGATGGCACGAGCATCCGGGTGAAGGACGTGGGCCGCGTGGAGCTGGGCGCGGAGAACTACGGCTCCGTCCTGCGCTTCAACGGCAAGACGGGCGTGGGCCTGGGCATCTTCCAGTTGCCCACCGCCAACGCGCTGGACGTGCGCGACGGCGTGTACGCGGAGCTCGAGCGGCTGTCGAAGCAGTTCCCGCCCGGCATGCAGTTCCAGACGGGCACCGACACCACCCTGGCCGTCCGCGCCTCCATCAACGAGGTCATCAAAACGCTGGTGGAAGCCATCGTCCTCGTCATCCTCGTCATCTTCCTGTTCCTGCACGGCTGGCGCAGCGTGCTCATCACCGCCTTCACCCTCCCCGTCTCACTGATTGGCACCTTCGCCTTCGTCCACCTGATGGGCTTCTCCATCAACACCCTCACCCTCTTCGGCCTCACGCTGGCCACGGGCCTGGTGGTGGACGACGCCATCGTCGTCATCGAGAACATCGAGCGGTTGATGGTGGAGCGGCGCCTGTCCCCCGTACAGGCCGCGCGCGAGGGCATGAAGGAGGTGACCGGCGCGGTCATCGCCATCTCCGTGGTGCTGGTGGCGGTGTTTGTCCCGGTGGCGCTCTTCCCGGGCACCACTGGCGCCATCTACCGGCAGTTCGCGCTGACCATCGCCGCCTCCGTGGCGCTGTCCACCTTCTGCGCCCTCACCCTCACCCCGGCGCTCAGCGCGAAGATGCTGAAGCACCACGAGGGACCGAAGTGGGTCTTCTTCCGCTGGGTGGACACGGTGCTGGACGGGACAAAGGCGCTCTACGGCCGGGGCCTGCGCAAGCTGCTGAAGCATCCGGTCCTGGTCCTGCTCGCCTTCCTGGCGTGCATCGGCGGCACGGCGCTGCTGTTCCGCGCCGCGCCCACGGGCTTCATCCCCGACGAGGACCAGGGCTATCTCATCATCTCCATCCAGGGCCCCGAGGGCATGTCGCTCGCCCAGACGGAGAAGGTGCTGGCAGAGGCGGAGGCCGTCCTACAGGCGCAGCCCGAGGTGCGCGCCATGTTCGCCATTGGCGGCTTCTCCATGATGGGCAGCGGCCCCAACATGGGCACCATCTTCTCGTCGCTGACGTCCTGGGAGGAGCGCAAGGGCAAGGACCAGTCGGTGGCCGCGCTGGTGGAGCGGCTGCGTGCCCCGCTGAGCCGCATCGGCGGAGCGCGCGTGATGCCCTTCCAGCCGCCCGCCATCCGAGGCGTCGGCAGCGTGGGCGGCTTCCAGTACATCGTCGAGGACATCGACGGCACCAGCTCGCTGGATGACCTGGCCGCGGCCACGCAGATGCTGGTGGCGAAGGCCAACGAGCACGAGCAACTGCGCGGTGCCTTCAGCACCTTCAACGCGGACACGCCGCTGCTCGACGTGGAGGTGGACCGGCAGAAGGCGAAGGCGCTCGGCGTGCCGATTGAGCAGGTGTTCGGCACCATGCAGGTCTACATGGGCAGCCAGTACGTCAACGACTTCAACTACGCCAACCGCACCTACCGGGTGTACGTCCAGGCGGAGCAGCAATTCCGCGACAGCCCGTCGGACATCGGCGCCTTCTACGTGCGCAGCGACACCGGGGACATGATTCCGCTGGAGTCGCTGGTGAAGGTGGAGCCCACCGTGTCCGCCCAGGTCATCCGCCACTACAACCTGTTCCGCTCGGCGGAGATCAACGGGCAGCCGGCGCCGGACGTGTCCTCCGGACAGGCGCTGGAGGCCATGGAAACGCTGGCCACGCAGCACCTGCCTCAGGGCATGAGCGCGGAGTGGACGGGCATCAGCCTGGAACAGAAGGAGAGCGGCGGGCAGACGGCCATCATCTTCGCGCTGGGTCTGCTGTTCGTCTTCCTGGTGCTCGCGGCGCAGTACGAGAGCTTCAGCCTGCCGCTGGTCATCATCTTCTCCGTGCCCCTGGCCATCATGGGCGCGTTGGGGCTGCAGTTGGCGCGCGGGTTCGCCAACGACGTGTTCTGCCAGGTGGGACTGGTGATGCTGGTCGGCCTGGCCAGCAAGAACGCCATCCTCATCGTGGAGTTCGCCGAGCAGCTCCGGGAGGGCGGGAAGAGCGCCATCGACGCGGTGGTGGAGGCGGCGGAGGTCCGCCTGCGCCCCATCCTGATGACGTCCATCGCCTTCCTCCTGGGCGTGGTGCCGCTGATGACGGCCTCCGGCGCCGGCGCGGCGTCCCGCAACTCCCTGGGGACGGCGGTGTTCGGCGGCATGCTGGTGTCCACGGTGGTGAACTTCGTGTTCATCCCCGGGCTCTACGTGCTGATGCAGAAGCTCCGCGGCGACGCGAAGCGGGCCACCGGTGAGGACGAAGCGGTGCCCACGCCCGCCGCGTCCCACTGAGGTCCGCGGGCGCTGGAAGAAAAACGGCCCGGCTCCTCACATGAGGGGCCGGGCCGAATGCTATCTGGGCATCAAGCGAACAGTGGCGCTAGCGCCTCCCCGTCGCGGATGAGCCGCGCCTCAGGTCTCGGAGATGGGATACCCGCCACCGCACCCGCACGTCCTGGCGCGATCAAACCGGAATTCCGTGCAGGTTCCACCCTGCGAGTTGGAGCACACGCGATAGCTGTTGCGATCCTGGTACTCGGTACCAGTCGTCACCAACTGCCCGTCGACGCGCGTCTTGCAGATAGGGTTCAGCGGGTCGCAAGCCGTCTTCGGTGCGCACTCGTATTGAGCAGACCAGTCAGTACAGACCAGGTAGCCAGCGCCAATGCAGTTCCCTTCGCTCGCGGGCTGGCATGAACTCGTCAGCGCCTGCAACATCTCCGCATCGGGAACCGGAATGACGGAGCTCAACTCAATGCTGCTTGAGGAGAGTTCACCATCGCCAGAAAGCTGCTCTTCCGCAGGACCACACGCGGACAGCATCACCAGCACCGCCGCTCCAACAAAACCCCTGAGCTTCGTCATATGCAACACCATCAAGCTTCCGCCGCCAGAAGCCAGTTTGACGACCCGTCGCCATCTGCCTTCAGGTCATAGTTGTCGTGACAGAGGATGCGGCAATTTGCTCCAACCGGAGATCCCAGACACGACATAGCACAATCCACATCAAGCAACTCAAACTACCCTCCAAACAAGAACCTACACAAAGACAGACACAAACACCTTGACACCCACCGAAAAGCCAAACAAGGCCATGCGAAATTGAAATTTCCACCACCCCTGCAATCACCTATACAAATCCACACGCCATCTGTTTGGAGTTTGTACCGAGAAACCAGTCCGACGTCCCGGTGGACAAGATCTCGCACAAACCAAGCTCTTGACCTTCCCGAGCCCCGGGTCCTGGAAGACCGAGTCAGCACAGTCGAGACGTGTCGGGATGCTCCCCCTGGAGTACGCTGAGGCCCACTGGAGGTAGCCCCTCCCCCTCGGCGGCCCCCGAGCAGGCGCCTGCGCCCCCTGGAGACGAGACTTGCGGTTGGACGGCCCGCCACGTAGCGAGGAATGCCCGTGAAGCTCTCTCTCGCGACACGCATCTTCCTGGGCTACGCCGTGGTGCTCGGCACCTTCGGGCTGGTGTCCCTGTTCAGCGTGACGGAGCTCCACCGCAACCGGCTGGAAATCCGGCTGGTGAGCCAGGGCTACCTCCAGCTCTCCCAGGACGCCGCGGAGCTGGAGACCTTCCACGCCACCCAGGAGAAGGACACCGAGCGCCTGATTCAAGAAGGCAACGTCGAAATCCGCCGCGCCTTCATCCGGCTGGCCCGGACCTACAACTCGCCCCTCATGACCCAGCGGCTCGCCGCCGCCCAGGCCAAGGCGCATGAGGTGCTGGCCTCCGCCCCCGACAGCGAGGGGCCCTTCATCCGGGGCCTGGAGGACCGCTTCGGCGAGCTCCAGGCCCGCTACCGCGACTACGGCCGCGCCGCGGAGGCCGTCTTCGCCGTCCTGTCCACCGAGAATCCGAACCGGGAACAGGTCGCCGTCGCCACCGCCGAGCTGCGGCAGGAGGAGAACGCCATCGGCCGAGAGATTCGCGTGCTGCGCGCCGCCCTGTCCAACCGCATCCGCGAGCGCGTGGACGGCGCCGAGGAGCGCGAGCGCACCACCGGCCTCTTCATCATCGGCTTCTCCGTGGCCGCCATCGCCGTGGGCGTGGGCGCCACTGCATGGTCCGCCCGCACGCTGCGCCCCATGCGCAACCTCATCCGGGGCGTGTCCCGCATCGGCCGTGGTGACTACAACGCCCAGCTCGGCGTGCGCGGCGACGACGAGGTGGCCGTCCTGGCCCGGGAGTTCGACCAGATGGCCCGCTCGCTCCAGGCGCGTGAGGCCCAGCTCAAGGCCCAGGCCGAGGCCCTCATGCGCGCGGAGCAACTGGCCGCCGTGGGCCGCATCTCCGCGCAAATCGTCCACGAGGTGCGCAACCCCCTGTCCTCCATTGGCCTCAACGTGGAGTTGCTCCAGGACGGGTTCGAAACCGCCCGCTTCGCGACCCCCGAGGACGCGGCCGAGGTGAAGGACCTCATCTCCGCCGTCACCCAGGAGGTGGACCGCCTGGCGGATGTCACCGAGCAGTACCTGCGCATGGCCCGCCCGCCCCGGCCCGACCTGGACCCGCGCGACGTCACCGCCGTGCTGGACACCGTGCTCGACTTCACCCGAGAGGAGTTGGAGCGCGCCGGCGTGGAAGTGGTGCGCGACTTCGCCCTGGATACCCCGCATGTGCTCGCCGACGAGGGCCAGTTGCGGCAGGTCTTCCTCAACCTGCTGCGCAACAGCCGCGAGGCCATGCCGTCCGGCGGCCGCCTCACCATCGTCACCCGTCCGGCGGAGGACGCCGTGGAAGTCACGGTGCGCGATACCGGACAGGGCATGACGGAGGATATCCGACAGCGCCTCTTCGAGCCCTTCTTCACCACCAAGGAGGGGGGCACGGGCCTGGGCCTGGCCGTCAGCCAGCAAATCCTCCAGGTGCACGGTGGCTCGCTCTCCTGCCAGAGTATTCCCGGCCAGGGGACGGCCTTCGTGTTAAGGCTTCCTCGCGCATGAGCTTCACTACGTACCGGGACGTGCTGCCCTCCGGGCTGCGCGTCGTCACTATCGAGACGCCCCACCTCCACACCGCCCTGCTCGCCGTCTACGTGCGGACGGGCAGCCGCCACGAGACGCTCGTCAGCAATGGCGTCAGCCACTACCTGGAGCACCTCTTCTTCCGCGGCAGCGAGGGCTGGCCGGACACCGTGAAGATGAACGCGGCGGTGGAGGAGGTCGGCGGCAACCTCAACGGCGTCACCACCCGGGACCACGGGTACTACTACACGCCCATCCACCCCGCGCACCTGCGCGTGGGCCTGGACATCATCGGCGACATGCTCACCCGTCCCCGCCTCACCGACATGGAGGTGGAGCGGCAGATCATCCTCGAGGAGATGCTCGACGAGGTGGACGAGAAGGGCCGGGACATCGACCTGGACAACCTGTCCAAGCACCTGCTCTTCCCCGGACACCCGCTGGCCCTGAAGATCGCCGGCACGCGCGAGTCCGTCACGAACATGACCCACACGCAGATTCTGGAGCACTTCGCCCAGCACTACGTCGCGGGGAACATCGTCGTCACCGCCGCCGGCCGGGTGAAGCACTCGGAAGTCCTGGAGATGACCGAGCGAGCCTTCGCCCGGCTCCCGCGCGGCCCGTCCAGCGTCGAGGCGCCGCCGCCCCTCACTCCGCCCGGCCCGCGCCTGCACTTCGTCAGCCATGACGAGTCGCAGACGGAGTTCCGCCTCAACTTCCGCGGCGTCCCCGAGCAGCACGAGGACTACCCCGCGCTGCAGATCATCCGCCGCGTGTTGGATGACGGCCTGTCCTCACGACTGCCGTTCGAAATCGTGGAGAAGCGCGGCCTGGCGTACTCCGTGAGCGCGTCGCTGGACGCGTACCACGACGCGGGGCTCCTCGAGATCGAGGCCGCCAGCGCTCCGGAGAAGGCCGCGACGGTCATCACCGAGGCCTTCCGCGTGCTGTCCACGCTCTGTGAGAACGAGGTGGGCGAAGAGGAGCTGGCGCGCGCCAAGCGCCGGCACCGCATGCTGCTGGAGTTCTCCCAGGACTCGCCGGGCGAGCTGTCCGGCTGGTTCGGCGGCACGGAGCTGTTCCGCACGCCGGAGTCGTTTGGCCACCGCGCCGACCTGGTGGACTCGCAGTCCGCCGCGCGCGTGCGCGAGGTGGCCCGGCGCTACTTCAACCGGGAGAACCTCACGGTGGTGGCGGTGGGCCAGCGCAAGGGCCTCAAGGCCCTGGAGCGCGTGGTGGCGGATGCCCCCGGCCTTCCCGGGCCGGAGGCCGCGCCGCGGGCGGTGGTCAGCGGCGGCCGCGGATGATGATCGGGCCCGAGGACTTCTTCTTGGGCTTCGGCAGCAGCGCGTTCAGCGCCTTCTGGGTGCGGAGGTAGTCCGGGTTCTCCGGCTCCCGCTTCAGGGCCTCGTCGATGAGCTTGAGGCCCTGCGTCACCTTCGTCTGCATCCGCGCATAGAGGGCGGCGAGCTGGGCCTTCTCCTCGATGGTGGCCTCGCTCATGCTGAGCAGCAGCTCCAGTGACGTCTCCGCGTCCGTGATGCGGTCCGCATTCAAGTGGATGCGCCACATCCGGGCGTGAACGGGCGCGAAGCGGGGCTCCGCGGACAGCGCGAAGCGGTAGGCCTCCTCCGCGCCGCGGCGGTCCCCTTGCTCCTCCAGCGAGCGCCCGCGCACGTACTGCGCCCGGGCCAGCCGGGGGTTGAGCTGGAGCGCCTGGTCCACCAGGGACTGCGCATCCGCGCGGCGGCCCTGCACCCGCACCGTCTCCGCCAGCCACGCCAGCGCGTCGGCGTTCTGCGGCTGCGCCTCCACCAGCCCGCGCAGGGCCTCCTCCGCGTCCGCGGCCCGGCCCAAGGCCAGCAGCACCCGTGCGCGCAGCGTCACCACCTCCGGCCGCTCCGCGTCAGCGCCCTTCACGGCGTTCAGGTCGGACTCGGCCAGGTCCGGGAAGCCGCTGACCAGGAAGTAGCGCGCGCGCAGCAGCCGCGCGGAGGCCAGCGCCGGGTCCTGGTTGAGGAGCCGGTCCATGAGGTTGGCGGCCAGGAGCTCGTCGCCCTTGAGCCAGAGCACCTCGGCCTCGACGGACTTGGCCTCGGCGTCGTCCGGGTTCTCCCGCAGGATGTTCTCCAGCGTCTTGAAGGCGGCATCAATCATGCCCTCACGCGCCTGGATACGGGCCAGCCGCAGCACGTCCGCGTCCGGCAGGTTTCCCGCGTCCCGCATGGTGATGAGCGCCGCGAGCGCGTCCTTGGTGAGGCCCTGCTGGAGATAGATGTCGGCCAGTTGGCGCTGGATGGTGGGGTCCGAGCCCGGCAACATGGAGGCGGCCTGCTTCAAGGCCAGGATGGCGGCGCCCTCGTTGCCCGCCATGCGGTGGGCCTGTGCCATGAGCAGGTGCGGCTCCGGATTGTCAGGCGCCGCGGTGGCGGCCCTGCTCAGCGCGGCAAGCGCGGCGTTGGCCTGTCCGCTGGACAGGTGGCCGCGGGCCTCGGTCAATGCTGCCTGGGCCCGCTTGGCCTGGTTCTCCGCGGCGGCAACTTCCGGCTCTTTGCAAGCAAGCAGCGGAAGGAGCGCCAGGGTCCACGGTCTGATTCGAAAAAGACGGTGCATCGCTGAGGCGCAGGGTACCGGATGTTATCCTCCTTCGTCGATGGACCCATTCGTTCGGCGCCTCGTGGAGAGGCTCCATGACCCCAGCAAGCCGCTGTCGCGGAACCGGCACTTCCACACGTTCGAGACCCCCGAGGGGCGAGCGGCGCTGAAGGTCGTCCGACGGCTGCGCAGCCTCCAGAAGGACATCCTCGCGTGCCACGCGGAGGGCTTTCGCGCGCGAATCTTCCGCCACGCGACTGGGAAGGGCGAACACCGCATCGAGCTCCTCATGGAGCGCCTCTCCGGCCGCCGCGTCTCCATGCTCCAGTCCGACGAATTCGAGCTGCTCACCGCGCTGCCCGGCGTGCGTGACGCGCTGGAAGTGTTCGACGAAGCGGCATAGGCTCCTCGCCATGGACTCCTGTCGGCACCTGGCCCCCGTGTCCCTGCGCCGCCTGCGCGGCTGAGCGCGGCAGCAAGCGGACTGCTTTGCGCTGTTCGGACGCCGCAGCACTGCGTCCGTTCCAGGCGATGTGTGCCCTGGTAGGGCCTCCCCGGTCTCTTTGCTGCCTTCGTGCCCGCTTTCCGCGTCGCGGAAGGCCTGGGCGCGATGTGCCGCGCTCCTGTTCCTGAGCCACGGCCTCGCCTGGTGTGCGCCGCGTGCGTGACGAACCTCCGTCATGCGTGCGCGGCGTCCACGCGCGTGCGGGCTGCCGGGCGCTCATGCCAGGGTCCTGACACACCCCGCGCCTGAGGGCCTCCCGCGACTCGTTCCCGGCCATGCGCCGCCACGAGCCTCTGGAGCCCTTTCCGCATGTCAGCGCCCGCTTCGCCCCGCTTTCCGCCGCCCCTTCTTCCACTGCTCTGCTGCCCCATCTGCCAGTCACCGCTTCGCCAGGAAGCAACGGCGCTGCGCTGTGTGGCGCGCCATGGCTTCGACGTCGCCAGACAGGGCTATGTCAACCTCCTGCCGGGCCACCGGGCCCCGGGCAATGCCGACACCCAGTCGATGGTCGCCGCGCGAGAGACATTCCTCGCGCGAGGCCACTACGAACCGTTGGCCGCGCTATTGGCGGAGCATGCCGCGCGGCTCACCGGCGCCGATGCCACAGAGGGCTGCGTGCTCGATGTGGGAGCGGGTACCGGGCACTACCTGGCCCGTGTCCTCGACCGGTGCCCGGCGCTGACGGGGCTCGCCATCGACATCTCCCGCTTCGCTGCCCGCCGGGCCGCTAGGGCCCACGCCCGCGCGGGAGCCCTCATCGCGGACGGCGAGCGGACGTTGCCCATCCGAAATCACAGCGTTGCACTGGCGCTCAGCGTCTTCGCTCCTCGCAACGTCACAGAGCTCCACCGCATCCTGAATCGCCGAGGCGCACTGCTCATCGTGACACCCACGGACCAGCACCTGACACAGCTCATCCAACCCATGGGGCTGCTGAGCGTCGACGCGCGAAAGGAGGAGCGGCTCCACACACGGCTGCGGGCCACGTTCAAGCCAGGCGTCCGGGAAGCGCTGGAGCTGACCTTGCGGCTGACGCGCGACGACGCGTTCCACATCGCGGCCATGGGGCCCAGCGCGTTCCATGCATCCACGGAGGAGCTGCGGCGGCGCGCGGACGTGTTGCCCGAGCTCCTCACCGTCAGCGCGTCCTTCACCGTGGCCAGCTACCACCGCGTGGAGAGGAACGGCTCCGCGCCCGCCTGAGCAGCGCTCGCGCGAGGAGCCCAGACCGCGATGCGCCGCGCGGTCTGGGCCCCTGCCCCGCGCAGGGCATGGGGTTGAAGGCCAGGGAGAAACCCGGCGTCCCACCCCACGGGCTGACGCCGGAACGGCTACTCCGGAGGTCCACGCCGGGGCGGAGGCGCGTTCTTCACCCGTTCGTATTCCTCGTCCGTGAAGACGCGGCTGCGGGTGAGGAAGCGAACGCCCAGCGGGGACTCCAGGCTGAAGCCGGCGCCCCGCCCCTTCACCACGTCCAGGGTGAGGTGCGTGTGCTGCCAGTACTCGAACTGCGCGCCGCCAATGTAGACGGGGCAGCCCTCCACCTCGCCCAGGAAGACGTCTCGCTGGCCCACGCGGAAGTCCCCCACGGGGTAGCACATGGGCGCGCTGCCGTCGCAGCAGCCTCCCGACTGATGGAACATCAAGGGCCCGTGCGTGGCGCGGAGCTGGCGGATGACGGCGGCGGCCTCGGGCGTCACGTCCACCCGGGCCACCGCCGTGGCGCCGTCCTGTCCGCCCGTGCCGGGGCCGGCACCGGCGCCACCCATCAGAAGAAGCCCATGGCCTTGGGGCTGTAGCTGACCAGCAGGTTCTTCGTCTGCTGGTAGTGGTCCAGCATCTTCCGGTGGTTCTCCCGCCCGATGCCGGACTGCTTGTAGCCGCCGAACGCCGCGTGCGCGGGGTAGATGTGGTAGCAGTTGGTCCACACGCGGCCAGCCTCGATGGCGCGCCCCGCGCGGTAGGCGGTGTTCCCGTCACGCGTCCACACGCCGGCGCCCAGGCCGTACAGTGTGTCGTTGGCCTGGCGGATGGCGTCGTCGAAGTCCTTGAAGGTCGCCACGCTCACCACGGGGCCGAAAATCTCCTCCTGGAAGACGCGCATGCGGTTGTGGCCCTGGAACACGGTGGGCGCCACGTAGTAGCCGTCCTTCAGGTCCCCGGACAGCGCCACGCGCTCGCCGCCGATGAGGACCTTGGCGCCCTCCTTCTTGCCGATGTCGATGTAGCTGAGGATCTTCTCCAACTGGTCGTTGGACGCCTGGGCGCCGACCATGGTGTCGGTGTCCAGCGGGTTGCCCGGCTTCACCTTGCGGACGCGGTCGAGCGCCTTCTCCATGAACTGGCTGTAGATGCGCTCGCTGATGAGGGAGCGCGACGGGCAGGTGCAGACCTCGCCCTGGTTGAGCGCGAACATGGCGAAGCCTTCCAACGACTTGTCGAAGAAGTCGTCGTCCTGCGCCATCACATCCTCGAAGAAGATGTTGGGGCTCTTGCCGCCCAGTTCCAGCGTGACGGGGATGAGGTTCTCACTGGCGTACTGCATGATGAGCCGGCCCGTGCTCGTCTCGCCGGTGAAGGCCACCTTCGCGATGCGCGGGCTGCTGGCCAGCGGCTTGCCCGCCTCGACGCCGAAGCCGTTGACGACGTTGAGCACACCTTCGGGCAGCAGGTCCTGGATGAGCTCGGTCCACAGCAGGATGCTGGAGGGCGTCTGCTCCGCGGGCTTGAGGACCACGCAGTTGCCCGCCGCCAGCGCCGGGGCCAGCTTCCAGGCCGCCATCAGGAGCGGGAAGTTCCAGGGGATGATCTGCCCCACGACGCCCAGCGGCTCATGGAAGTGGTAGGCGACGGTGTCGTGGTCCAGCTCGCTCACCCCGCCTTCCTGCGCGCGGATACACCCGGCGAAATAACGGAAGTGGTCGATGGCCAGCGGGATGTCCGCGGCCAGCGTCTCACGCACGGGCTTGCCGTTGTCCCACGTCTCGGCGACCGCGAGCATCTCCCGGTTCTGCTCCATCCGGTCGGCGATCTTGTTGAGGATGTTCGCTCGGGCGGTCGGCGAGGTGCGGCCCCAGGAGAGCCGGGCCGCGTGGGCCGCATCCAGCGCCTTCTCGATGTCCTCGGCCGTGGAGCGGGCCACTTCACAGAAGGGCTTGCCCGTCACGGGGCTGATGTTCTCGAAGTACTGACCACGCGTGGGTTCGACCCAGCGCCCGCCAATGAAGTTCTGGTAGCGGGGCTTGAACTGCACCTTGGAGCCGGGCTGATTGGGGGCGGCGTAGATCACTGCGCTCTCCTGGGGTGGTTTGGTGACCGGGCCCCCCAGAGCAGCGCGCGTGCCAGTGCTCGCGTCCGTCGACGTTGCGGCGCGTCGTGTCCCGCTCTGCGACACCTGTCCGGACACGCATGGCGCGGAGCGCGACAGGTGCGTCGCGCGATGGACACCGTCCTCCAGTGAACGTTCAGGCGCGCGAGGGCAGCGTGATGCCGAAGCGCTCCGCCATCCGGTAGAGCGTGCTCCGTGCGATGCCCAGACGCCGGGCGGCCTGCGCCACGTTGCCGCCACTGAGCGCCAGGGCCTCCTGGATGGCGCGGGCCTCCAGCTCGCGCAACGGACCGCCGGCGGCACCCGCGCTCGGTTGACTCGGCGGACTGGAAACAGGCGGCACGGCGGGCCGTGGTTCTCCTTGGGCCCCGGGCGAGAGCGGGCTTCCCAGGCCTGACGGCAGGGCATCCACGTCCAACACGGGGGCGCCTCCCGCGCGCACCAGCGCCAACCGCAGCACTGTCTTCAGTTCGCGCACGTTGCCGGGCCAGGGGTGGGCTGCGAGCCGGGTGAGCGCAGCGGCGGAGATGCTCGACGTGGCCAGGCCTTCTTCTTCCGACAACCTCCGGAGGAGTGCATGGGCCAGTTCCGGCAGGTCGTTGCGCTCGCGCAGCGGTGGCAGCCGCAGCACCGCGCCCTGGAGGCGGAAATAGAGGTCGGAGCGGAACGTGCCGTTGCGCACGGCCGCGTCCAAATCCCTGCAGGTGGCGCCCACCAGGCGGAAGCGCGAGCGTCGCACGCGGGACTCTCCCACGCGCGAATAGGCACCGTCCTCCAGCACCCGAAGCAACAACACCTGGAGCGCGGGCGGCATCTCCGCCAGCTCGTCGAGGAAGAGCGTTCCGCCGTCCGCCGCCGCCAGCTTTCCCTCCGCGCCGCCGACGCGCGCGCCGGTGAAGGCACCAGGCGCATGGCCGAACAGTTCACTCTCCAGCAACGCGGGCGACAGCGCGCCGCAGTTCACCGCCACGAAGGGCCCCGTGGCGACCGTACTGGCCGAGTGCAGTGCGCGAGCGAGGAGCTCCTTGCCCGTGCCCGTCTCCGACAGCAGGAGCACCGGCAAGCTCGTGGGCGCGAACCGCTCCGCTTCTCGCAACGTGGCGCGGTGCTGCGGGTCGTTCCCCTTGAGCGCCGCCCACGGTCCAGGTGGCACCACCGTATCCGCCCCCCACAGGTCCCGGGACAGCGCGCGAGGCCCACGGCCCTCAGTGGAAGGCTCCGCCACCGTCGGACGTGAATCCGCGCTCCCAGGGGTCATGCCCAGGGACCGGACACCAGAAGATTCCAGCCGCACCAGCACCGCGAGCGCCGAGCTCGCATCCCCCGTCCCCACCGCCTCCGCATGGATGCGCCAGGCCGGCCCCTGTGAAGCAAGACGCGTCTCCAACGCCGCGCCTCGAAACGCGGCGTCCGTCAGCACCCGCCACGAAACACCGAGCGCCGCCTCCACCGCCATCGGCCCCTGTCCACCGAGCAACGCGCGCGCGGCGGCATTGAAGCGACTCACCCGCCCCATCGGCTCGACGACGAGCACCGGGCCATCCTCACGCGACAGGCGCGACTCCAATCCCCCCCGCGCCGCAGCGGCCACTCGGGCCCAGGCGACCTCGCGCAGCCGCGCCTCGGCGGCATGGGCCACACTGGCCACCGCCACCAGCACCAGCGGATCCGCCGCGCCAGCCGGCCCCGTGACGTCCAGCACGGCCACCAGCTCTCCAAAGGGGTCATGGACCGGCGCCGCGTAGCAGACGAGCCCATGGTGCCGCTGCGCGTAGTGCGCCGGCCCCACCACCGCGACGGCGGAGGACTCCGCCAAGGCAGTGCCAATGGCATTCGTCCCGCGAGAGGTCTCATCCCAGCAGGCCCCCTCCACCAGGCGCACATAATCCGCGTGGTGGGTGAAGTCCCCGCCCGAGCTGCGGGTCGCCAGGATGACGCCCTCGCGGTCCGCGAGCAGCGCCACCCGCCCCGAAGGCAGGGGCGCCGCCGACAACATCTCCAACATGCCGCCCAGCTCGTGCCACACCGGCTCCAGCCGGGCCCGGCGCTCGACCAGCGCCAAGCTGCC
This sequence comes from Myxococcus sp. CA005, assembly GCF_006518205.1. NCBI lineage: Bacteria > Pseudomonadati > Myxococcota > Myxococcia > Myxococcales > Myxococcaceae > Myxococcus > Myxococcus sp. CA005. Next base: position 19,802 of record NZ_SRLV01000071.1, read on the forward strand.
CACACGGGGCCCTTCGTCCGGCTGTCCGGTGCTCGGGGCGCCCAGCGACCGTGAGCGCTGCCAGCGGGGGAGGATGGAGCGCAACTCCGGGCGCAACCCGGCCTCCCCGTCGAGTGCCCCCACGAGGAACTGCTCCCACAGGAGCGGTGATGCGCTGAGCGTCAGCGTCCCCAAGGACCTCGAATCTTGGTTGAATCCCGATGGCGGCAACAACCTGGGAACGCCGCAATGTTCCTGTCCCAACCTGATGCGGCGCATCACGAGATATGGGTCGCCCCTCACCCACCTTCGACATCCGGCGCCGGGACCTCACCTGACACGTCATTGACGCGTCAGGCGGCGACGCGACACGGCGCTGACACGTCAACCGCCCCCTCCGGACCCAACCCACTTCACAGGTCCCTCTCACACACCTCTGAGGTCCCCCCCGCAACAAACGTGGCGCGTTGCGTGCAAAACACTCCGCGTCTCAAGTATGGCGGACGCCCGCGTGCGCTTTTCCGGCGCCACGCGAGGGGGAGGAACTCTTGTCTTCACATCCGTATCACCCATGGCTTGGAGGTCTGGCCGTCCTCTGGGCGGTCACGGCTCAGGCCCAGGCGCAGCGCATTCCCGGCATCGAGCTGGAGCGGCTGCAACTCAATCCCGGTGCACGCGACAGTCTGGTGTTGTCCACCGGCGACCTCATGTCCCGCGGCGAGTACCGCCTCGGCTTCACCGGGCACTATGAGAAGGAGCCCTTGGTGCTCGTCTCCGGTGGAGAGCAACAAGGTGTCATCGTCTCCAACCGCGTGACGGTGCACCTCAGTGGTGCCTATGCCATCACCGACTGGTTGGAGCTCGGCGCGCAGGTGCCCATCGTTTCCCAGTGGGGACCGGACACCGCGGCGCTGGGCGTCGCCACGCCGTCCACGAGCGCGCTTGGCACGCCGTGGGTCCAGGCGCGCGCGGGAATCCTCTCCGAGCAGCGCGGAGGGCTGATGGATTTGGGCCTGCACCTCGGCGCGGCCCTGCCCATTGGCAGCACGGAGACGCTCACCCGGGACCAGGGCTTCGTCTTCTCGCCTCGGCTCGGCCTGGGCAAGCAGTTGGGTGGCACGTGGCGCGTGGGCGCCGACCTGGGCGCGCTGGTGCGGACCAAGACGTATGCGCTGTCCCCCAACACGCAGCCGCACCTCGACGAGCAGGGCACGGAGCTGAACGGCGGCGTCAACCTGTCCGCCGGCCTGCTCGGCTTCCGCCAGGAGCTGGTGGTGCGCGGCACCCTGCCCGTCGCGGATGCGCCGGAGTCGATGGAAGTGCTGCTGGGCGTGCGCGTTCCCATGCCCGCGGGCACGGAAGTCTACGCCATGGGTGGCCCTGGCTTCGGCAGCACGCCGGGCACGCCATCGTTCCGGGTGCTCGCCGGCCTCACCTTCGGCACCCCCGCCTCCACGCCCAACGCATGTGTGGAGGGTCAGCCGCATGACCCCGCCCGCTGTCCGGACTTCGACCTGGACGGTGACGGCATCAAGAACGCCGCCGACCACTGCCCCACCGTCGAGGGCCTGTCGGAGCTGAATGGCTGCCCGGACGGGGACGACGACGGCGACGGCCTGCCCAACCTGGCGGACCGCTGCCCGAAGGAGGCGGAGAACTTCAACGGCTTCGAGGACCAGGACGGCTGCCCGGATGACCCGGACACGGACGGGGACGGCATCTCCGACGCCAAGGACCAGTGCCCGGACCAGGCCGAGGACAAGGACGGCTTCCAGGACGAGGACGGCTGCCCCGACCCGGACAACGACAACGACGGCGTGCTCGACACCGCCGACCGCTGCCCCAACGAGGCCGGCCCCAAGGAGAACCGCGGCTGCCCGGACAAGGACACCGACGGTGACGGCATCGTCGACCGGCTCGACAACTGCCCCACCGAGCCTGGCCCGGCGAAGAACCACGGCTGCAAGGAGAAGCAGCTCGCGCAGATTGGCGAGAATCGCATCCAACTGCTCGAGGCCGTCTACTTCGAGAACAACAAGGACATCATCATCGCGCGCAGCAACAAGCTGCTCGACACGGTGGCCAACATCCTCATCGCCCACCCGGAAGTGGAGAAGGTGCGTGTCGAGGGCCACACCGACAACCGCGGCAACCCTGACTACAACCTGGACCTGTCCCAGCGCCGCGCCGACGCCGTCGTTCGCTACCTGGTGAGCAAGGGCGTGGCCCGGGAGCGCCTGGATGCCAAGGGCTTCGGTCCCACCCAGCCCATCGCGGACAACAACACCACCCAGGGCCGCGCGAAGAACCGCCGCGTGGAGTTCAAGATCGTCGGCGACGCAGAGGGCGTGCAGACGCAGCAGGGCGAACCCTCTCCCGACACCCACTGAGAACCGAGGCAGACATCCCCATGAAAACGCGTGTCCTCTTCAAGACGGCGGCGCTCTGTCTCGCGCTGCTCTCATCCCTGACCGGCTGTGATTCGGGCGGTGCCCGGACAGCCGTGCCCCCCACCGAGCCCGTGCTCGTGAGCCGGACCGCCTCCCTCGTCGGAGACGGCCAGCTCGAGCCCGGCGAGCAATGTGACGACGGCAACACCACCAGCGGCGACGGCTGTTCCGCCACCGGCACCATCGAAGAAGGCTACCTGTGCCACGTGCCCGGGCGCCCCTGCTCGCTGGCGAGCCTGTGCGGCAACAACGTCGTCGACTCCGGCGAGGCCTGTGACAGCAACGTCCCCGGCTCCAACTGCACGGCGACCTGTGACCTGGCCCTGTGCGGCAACGGCGTGTTCAACAACCGCGCCCACCCGTCCTACGCGCAGGAAGTCTGCGACGACGGCAACCGCTACGAGGGCGACGGCTGCAACCGCCTGTGCGAGGTGGAGCCTGGTTTCGCCTGCACCGGCAGCCCCAGCCGCTGCGTGCGCGCGGGCGTGACGGTCTTCAACACCGGCGTGGACGAAAACAACCGCCGGCTGGAGGTCGGCCCGGATCCGCACTGGTTCTACAGCGGCACCACCACGGGCGCGGCCACCGGTCCGCGGGCCGCCAGCGACTGGCCCCAGGAAATCCAGACGGCCCGCTTCATGGAGGCGCCGCTGGGCGCCCCCGTCTGCGTGTACCAGGACTTCATGGTGCCCTCGACGACCAACGTCTCGCAGTTCCGTCTGCGGCTGGCCACCTTCAACGACAACGACTTCGCCAGCGCGCGGGTGAACGGGCAGAACTTCACGCCCACCGTCGTCAACCAGCCGGCGGGCATGCCCTGGCAGAAGAACATCTTCCGCGAGTTCGGCGCCAACGCGCCCTGGCGCACGGGCCTCAACCGCATCGAGCTGTGCAACGAGAACGCGGAAAGCGAGCCCAACGCCTTCCGCTACCTGTTCGTGGACGCGTACGACGACCGCTGCGGCGACGGCGCCGTGTCCCTGCGCGAGGAGTGCGACGACGGCAACGTCACCAACGGTGACGGCTGCTCCGCCACCTGCGGCATCGAGGCGGGCTACGGCTGCACCGGCCAGCCCAGCACCTGCGCCCAGACGTGTGGCAACGGCACGCTGAACCCGGGCGAGCAGTGCGACGACGGCAACGCCACGACGGGCGACGGCTGCAACGCGAGCTGCCGCGTGGAGTCCGGCTACGCCTGCCCCACCCCGGGCGAGGCTTGTGTGCCCACCTGCGGCAACGGCACGCTGAACCCCGGCGAGCAGTGTGATGACGGCAATGCCTACGACTCGGACGGTTGCTCCTCGGCGTGCCGCATCGAGCGCGGCTACGAGTGCCAGGGCGCTCCGTCCACCTGCGCCCCCCTGTGCGGCAACGGCCGGATGGATGCGGGTGAGCTGTGCGACGACGGCAACACCACCCTGGGTGATGGCTGCTCCAACGCCTGCACCCTGGAGCTGGGCTACGCCTGCCCCGCTCCGGGCCAGGCCTGTGTGTTCACCTGCGGCAACGGCAACGTCGACCCGGGCGAGCAGTGTGATGACGGCAACCTGAATCCGACGGACGGCTGCAGCACCGAGTGCCGCGTGGAGGATGGCTACGCCTGCAGCACGCCCGAAACCGGTCCTTCCGTCTGTGTCGAGAGCTGTGGCAACGGCGCCCTGGAAGAGAACGAGGCGTGCGATGACGGCAACACCACCGCGGGCGACGGCTGCTCGACGGGCTGCCGCGAGGAGCCGGGCTATACGTGCAGCGGTGAGCCCAGCACCTGCGCCACCTCCTGTGGCGACGGCACCCGCGCGGGCGCCGAGGCGTGTGATGACGGCAACACCACGGCGGGTGACGGCTGCGACGCCACCTGCACCCTGGAGCCGGGCTACGCCTGCCCCACTCCGGGCGAGGCCTGTGTGCCCACCTGCGGCAACGGCACGGTGGACAACGGCGAGCAGTGCGACGACGGCAACACCACGGCGGGCGACGGCTGCAGCGGCAGCTGCCGCGTGGAGAACGGCTATACGTGCAGCGGCGCGCCCAGCACCTGCGCCACCACCTGTGGTGACGGCACCCGCGCGGGCGCCGAGGTGTGTGACGACGGCAACCTCAACAACGGCGACGGCTGCTCCTCGCGCTGCCTCCTGGAGGACGGCCAGCCCTGCAATGCGTCCGGCGTCTGCGAGAGCGGCATCTGCAACCCCAACACCAACACCTGCATCAGCCCCAACGTCTGCGGCAACGGCATCCTCGACGAGGGTGAGCTCTGCGACGACGGCGACACCACGGCGGGCGACGGCTGCTCGGCCACCTGCGCCATCGAGGACGGGTTCGGCTGCACCGGCATCCCGTCGGTGTGCGCCGTGACGTGTGGTGACGGCATCAAGGCGGACAGCGAGGCCTGCGATGACGGCAACACCACCAACGGGGACGGCTGCTCGGCCACGTGCACCGTGGAGAGCGGCGCCGCGTGCCAGACGGCGGACGTGAGCGTGTTCATCACCCACCAGGGCAACGCGAACTGCACGCAGGTGTCGGACATCGACGCCCCCGTGCTGCCCGACGCGGCCATCCAGGCCGGGCTGGACGTGCCGGGCCGCTACCGCATCCGGTACGTGTCCGGCGCGGTGAGCTACTCGGGTGGCGTCAACTGGTACCCCGGCGTCATCGGCGTCAGCGCCAACGCGGGCACGCAGGTGCAGGGCTTCTCGCTGGGCTACACGCCCCGCAGCGGTCCGGGCTCGGCCACGCGCGCCGAGGCCATGCCCCTGGGCTTCCCCCTGTCCCGCGACTTCACGGCGGCCACGGGTGACGTGCGCATCGCGCTGGTCGACACCGACTGCAACCTGGCCAACAACTCCGACACGGCGGTGACCTACCGCGTGGACGCGCTGTCCATCTGCCAGACGGCCCCTGTCGTCACGTCTCCGACGCCGGGCGGCACCGCCGGCGAGGAACTCGAGGGCACCGCCACGCCGGGCGCCACCGTGGACGTGTACCTGGACGGCAACCCCGCGCCGGTGTGCACGGTCGTCGCCGACGCGGAGGGGAACTGGAGCTGCACGCTGCCGACGGACCTGGAGGAAGGGCCGCACACCGCCGTCATCACCTCCACCTTCCCGGGCGCGCCGCAGACCTCCACGACGGTGGACTTCATCGTCGACTACTCGCCGCCGGCGCCTCCGGTCATCACCGGCCCCACGCCGGGCGCCGTGCTGGACACGCAGACGCCCGTGCTGAGCGGCACGGCGACCCCGGGTGACGAGGTGACGGTGTACGAGGGCGGAACCGCCCTCTGCACCACCACGGCCGATGCGGCGGGCAACTAGAGCTGCACGCCCACCACGCCCATGGCCGAAGGCCCGCACACGGTGACGGCCACCGCCACGCCTCCGGGCGGCAACCCCGGCCCCACCTCCACGCCCGTCACCTTCACCATCACCCTGACCGCGACGGAGCCGCCGGTCATCACCGGGCCCGCCGACGGCGCGGTGCTCAACACGTCGACGCCGCCCCTGAGCGGCACGTCGGCTCCGGGCACGGTGGTGACGGTGTACGAGGGCGACACGGTGCTCTGCACCACCACCACCAACGACGTGGGCGCGTGGACCTGCACGCCGGCCCAGCCGCTGGAGGATGGCCCGCACACGGTGACGGCCACCGCCACCGACAGCGAGGGCCGCACCAGCGAGCCCTCCGCGCCCAGCGAGTTCATCATCGACACCCAGGAGCCCGACACGCGCATCTCGCGCACGCCGCCCTCGCGCGGCGGCAACCGGACGGCGACCTTCGAGTACGGCGCCTCCGAGGAGGACGTCACCTACGAGTGCAGCTTGAACGGGGGCCCCTTCGAGCCCTGCCGGGACAGCTATGACGTGGGCGAGGGTCAGCACACCCTGCGCGTGCGGGCCACGGACCGCGCGGGCAACGTGGACAGCACCCCCGCGGCGTACTCGTGGACGGTGGAGCTCACCCGGGCCTTCGCCGGTGGCGGCTGCAGCACGGCGCCCGCCGCGTCCTGGCTGGCGCTCCTGGGCCTGCTCGGCCTCCGCCGGAGGAAGCGCGGCTAAGGGCTGACCGCTACACCTTTCCGCCGGGAGGTCCACACCTCCCTCTGAGGCCAACTCCGCCGGCCTCGTGGGCCTCCCGGCGGATTTTCCCCCCGCCACGCGCCAGCCCGTATGCTGGGGCCGTGCACGTGGCGGGGCGATTGAATGAGACGTACGAGGAGGAGCTCCTCCTCGCGATGGACGAAGGACTGCTCTCCGGCGAGGAGGTGGCGCTCCTGCGTGAGGACGCGCTCCGCCTGCGGCGTGGCCCCCTGGAGCTGCTGCGGGAGCGAGGCCGGCTGTCCGAGGACTCCCTGGTGGCGCTTCGTGGCGAGCTCGCCTCCGAGAGCACGGACCCGAGCGTTGGCCGGCCGCTCGAGGCCGCCACCCTGACGCCCGTCACCCCGGGCGTGTCCCCGCCCCCCGCCGTGGAGCCGGACGGCCCCACCTTCCCGGTGCCGGACTGGGACCGCTACCAGCCCGTGCGCTTCCTGGGCCAGGGTGGAATGGGCCGGGTGTTCCTGGCGTATGACCCCATGCTCCGCCGCAACGTGGCGCTGAAGTTCGTGCGCGGGGACGACCCGGAGCTGGCCCGGCGCTTCCTCTCCGAGGCCCGCGCGCAGGCCCGCGTCCGACACGAGCGGGTGTGCGAGGTGTACGAGGTCGGCGAGGTGCGCGGCCGGGGCTACATCGCCATGCGCTTCGTGGACGGCCAGTCGCTGGGACAGTTGGCGCGCTCGCTCACGCTGGAGCAGAAGGTGCTGGTGCTGCGCCAGGCCGCCGAGGGCGTGCACGCCGCCCATGGCGCGGGCCTCATCCACCGCGACATCAAACCCGGCAACATCCTGGTGGAGCGCACCGAGGACGGCGGGCTGGCCCCCTTCGTCATGGACTTCGGTCTGGCGCGTGACTGGCGCGAGGAAGGCGCCGCGCCCAACGCCGTGCAGGGCACCCCGCATTACATGGCCCCGGAGCAGGCGCGCGGTGAGGTGTCACGTCTGGACCGGCGCGCGGACATCTACGCGCTGGGCGCCACGCTCTATTCGCTCCTCACCGGCCGGCCGCCCTTCACCGGCGCCACCGAGGCGGAGGTCATCACCCGGCTCCAGCACGAAGAGCCGGCGCCGCCGCGCGCGCTCGATGCCGACATTCCATCGGACCTGGAAGCCATCGTCCTCAAGTGCCTGGAGAAGCAACGGCCCGCCCGCTACGACTCGGCGCGGGCGCTGGCGGAGGACCTGGAGCGGTTCCTCGAAGGAGAGCCCGTCCTCGCGCGACAGGGACTGGGCTACCGCCTGCGCCGCAAGGCCCGCAAGCACCGGGTGGCGCTGACGCTGGGCTCCGCGGCCCTGACGATGGTGTTGCTGGCGCTCATCCAGGCGGGCATCGCCCGCGGCGAGGTGGCCGAGCGCGAACGCCTCACGCGCCGCTTCACCGAACGGGTGGAGCGCATCGAGGCCTCCGCGCGCTACTCCGCCCTGTCCCGCCTGCACGACACCCGTGAAGACCGGCGCGAGCTGCGCGCCAGCATGGACGCGCTGGAGGCCGAGGTGCGCGAGGCGGGCCCTCACGCACTGGGCCCCGGCCAGTACGCCCTGGGCCGCGCGTTGCTCGTGTTGGATGAGCGGGACTCCGCGCGCAAGCGCCTGGAGGCCGCGTGGGCCCAGGGCTACCGCGAGCCCCGGGTGGCCTGGGCGTTGGCGCAGGTGCTGGGAGACCTCTACCAGGAGCGGCTGCTGCTGGACGTGGAGCGCCGCAGCCCGGAGCAGCGCGAGGTCCGCCGCAAGGAGCTGGAGCAGAACTACCGGGACCCGGCCCTGGCCTACCTGCGCCAGGCCGAAGGCCCCGACGTCCCTGTCCCACCGCTGTATGTGAAGGCGCTGTTCGCCTTCTACGAGGGCCGCCACGAAGAGGCCCTGACCCACCTGGAAGCCATGGGCCGCGCGCAGCCCTGGTTCTACGAAGCGCCTCTGCTGCAAGGCGACGTGCTGCTGGCGCGGGCCACGCAGCGCTGGCACCAGGGCGACAAGGCCGGCTCGCAGGAGGACCTGGACGCGGGCCGCCGCGCCTATGCCTCCGCCGTCGCCACCGCGGAGAGCCAACCCATGGGCCACTACGTCCTGGCGCGCCTGGAGCTGGCCGCGCTGGTGATGGAACTGTACGGCGAAGGCAACGTGCTGCCTCACTATGAGCGCGGCGTGGAAGCGGCGACCCGCGCGCTCACCACCGCGCCGGATCACCACCGCTCGCTGGTCGTCCTCTCCCGCCTGCACCGCCGTCTCGCCGAGCAGCGCACCAGCCAGGGACGCGAGGACGCCGAGCCGCTGCTGGAGAAGTCCATCCACGCCGCGCGCGAGGCCCTGGCCCTGGCGCCGCCCAGCGACCGTGTCGCGCTGGAGCTCGCCATCACCCACCGGCTGTGGGCCCGCTACCGCCAGGAGCGTGGGCAGGACCCGAGCGAGCAGCTCCGCCTGTCCATCGAGGCCTTCGAGCGCCTGCGCCCCGAGGAGCGCGACTATGCCTTCCACGCCAACCTGGGTCTGACCTATCAGGTGTGGGCGGACGCGGAAGCCGAGCGCGGCGTGGACCCGCTGGAGCACCAGGGCAAGGCGATTGACGCGTACCTGGAGGCCATCCGCGTGCGGGAGAACCAGGCCGACGCGTGGATCAACCTGGGCAACGCCCTGCGCCGCCGCGCTTCGAATCCACGCGCCACCGACGCCGCGGGAGATTTGACGCGGGCTCGTGACGCACTGGCGAAGGCACTGGCGCTCAATCCCGGCAACGTCGTGGCCAGCTTCCGCGGCGCGGAAATTTCCGAGCAGTTGGCGCGCTGGCGCTGGAGCCACGGCGAGCCCTTCGAGGCGGACCTGGAGCAGGCGCTGGCCCTGTTCCGGCAGGGGCTGGGAATCAACGCAAAGCTCCCCCCGCTCCACAACGGGCTGGGCGCGGCGCTGCTGTGGCAGGCCGAGCAACGCTGGGAGGAAGGCGGCGACCCCGAGCCCCTGCTCCAGCAGGCGCAGGCGGCCTTCGAGGAAGCCCGGACGCTGGCGCCCAGACAGGTGTACGCCCACAACAACCTGGGCGAGGTGTGGACCCTGAGCGCCACCTTCCAGTCCGCGCGCAGGGAGAATCCAGGGCCGAGTGGCCGCGCCGCCGTGGAAGCCTACCGTCAGGCACTCTCACTCCAGCCCCAGGACGCCGACCTCTGGGCCAACCTCGGCCGCGTGCAGACACTGCTGGCGACGTGGAGCTTGGAGACCGGCGGCGACCCACGGGCGGAGCTGGCGAAGGCCGAGGAGTCCCTCGCGCGGGCCACCACGCTGAATCCCCGCCAGGGCCACACGTGGCGCAATATGGGCGAGGCCCGCGCGCTCAAGGCCCGCTGGCTGGCGCACCGGGGCGCCGCTCAGGAATCGGACTTCGAGCTCGCGTCGCAGGCCTTCCAGCAAGCCCTGTCGCTGGAGCCCCGCCGGCATGACTACCGGCTGGCCACCGCGCGATTCCAGCTCGCCTGGGCCGCGTGGCGTCAGCAGCGGAACGAGGACGCCGCGCCGCTGCTGAACCAGGGGCTCGCGCTCGTGGCGGAAGTCCTGGCGGACCGGCCCAGGTGGGCGCGGGCCCAGGCGCTTCGTGGCGGCGGGCTGCTCGCCCTGGCGGAGACGCGCGCCTCCTCGGAGCAACGGCAGGCCTGGCGCATCGAGGGCCAGGAGGTGTTGCGGCAAGCACTGGCCCGCAACCCTCACCTGGAATCCGAATGGAGAGGCCGGCTCGGCGCGGCTCGCGAGCCGCTGGCCGGCCCTCCTACGCCCTGACGTGGCTCAGTACTCCTTGGGCGGGTCCGTCGTCACGTCCAGGTTGCCGTTCTTCGTCTCCAACTCGAGCCCGTGGCTGCGCGCCTCGGGGGAGCCGCCAGTCACCACCGTGAACGGGTACGAGCCGACCGCGGCCCCGTCGGAAACGGGGTCCTCGCGCTGGGCTGCGGCCAGAGAGGTGTTGTTCAAGTTGAACGACGCCGTCGAATCCAGGCACGCGGGGGGATTCACCGTCACGTCCGATGCGGCGCCAATCATTTCAATGGAGAAGCGGACCGTGTCTCCGTGCCGGACCTTGTTGTTGGGGATGTAGCTCAGGTTCCCGGACTTGTTGATGAGAACAGTGATGATGGCCATGGGCCGTGGCTCCTGTGCCCCACTGGGGCGTGTGATGAACTGCTGCCGGTTGTGACCTGCATGCACCATACCAGATGGGTCTGGTTCACGGCGTCCTCAATGACTCACAACCGCAGCACGCCCTCAGCGGAATCTGGACGCGTCACCCCACCCATAAGGTCTGGCCTGACACGTCAGGGCGGCTCAGAGCTCCGGCGGATCCGTCGTCACGTCCAGGTTGCCGTTCTTCGTCTCCGCCTCGCCTCCGAGGTGCGGCTTCTCCGGCACGGGAGGGACCTCCACGGTGAACCCATACGTCATGAACGCGGCCGATTCGGAGACCGGGTCCTCGTAGATGGGGGGCGCCGCGGAGGTCCGGTCCAAGGTGACGGGATTCGTTGCGACCAGGCACGCGGGCGGATTCACCTTCGCCCACAAAGGGCCGTTGATTTGGTCGAGCACGAAGCGGACGGGTTGCCCACGCCGGACCTTGTTGTTGGGCTCGTAGACCAGATTCCCCGACTTCATGATGGTGACGGTGACAACGGTCATGGGCGCGGCTCCCGTGCCCCCAATGGGGCAATGAGAAGGATTGCTGCGGGCTGTGAGTTGCAGACACCGTACCAGTCAGGAATGGCGCGAGGCCCCCCTCGACAATCGACACCCGCGCCGCCCCTGAAAGGCAAATGGACGCGTCAACCGAACCCACCAGGTCCGGGTTGACGCGTCAGCCAACACTACCCACCACTGAGGCCCAGCTCCCGGACCCGCCGCTGGAGCGCGCGCTTGGAGACCTCCAGCCGCTGCACCATCCGGTCGAGGTCGCCCTCGCACTCGTGGAAGCAGCGCGTGATTTCCTCGGGGCTCAAATCGCGCGCGGTGCGCAGGAGCGAGCTCTTGTCGATGAGGACGTAGACGGACGGCCGGGGAATGCCCAGCCAGTCCGCGGTGGCCTTGAGGTCCCAGGAGCTGGCGCGAAGGGCCTCCAGCAACTCCTGCTCGCCCACGTCCGCGGGCTTTCGCCGCGGTGCCTTCGCGCCATCGCCCGCCTCCTCACCCGTGCGCACGGTCAACGGACGCCCGGGGACTGGCTGCGCGTCCGCGTCCAGCACCTGCTCCAGCCGTGCATCGGCGCGCAGCCCCGGCGTGCCCCGGCTGCCGATGACGAGCTGACGGGTGACGTTGCGCAACTGGCGGATGTTGCCGGACCACGCGTGGCGCACCAACTGGACGGCCAGGGCCGCGGGCAGCCAGGGCTCGGCGCGCGGGTCCGAAGTCGTCAGTTGACCGCCCTCCCCCATGGCCTCCAGCTCCTGGCGAGAGAAGTGGAGGAAGAGCAGGCCCACGTCCTCGCGGCGCTCACGCAGCGGAGGCACCAGGATTTCAAAGCCGGCCAGCCGGTGCAGCAGCGGGGCCTTGAAGGTGCGCTCCTGGATGCGGGCCTCCAGATGCGCGTCCGTGGCGGAGACCAGCCGGACGTCGACAGGCACCGGCGTATGGCCGCCCACCGGATAGATTTCGCCTGTCTCCAGCACGCGAAGCAGCGCGGCCTGCACCTCGGGCGGCGCCTCGCCAACCTCATCGAGGAAGAGCGTCCCGCCCTCGGCCGCGCGGAAGAAGCCTTCCCGGTCGCGGCTGGCGCCCGTATAGGCCCCGCGCTGCGCGCCAAAGAGCTCCGCGGCAACCAGCTCCTTGGCGAGCGCTCCCAGGTTGACGCTGACGAAGGGACCGGCGCGGCGGGGACCACTGGTGTGGATGGCGCGCGCCACCAGCTCCTTGCCCGTGCCCGTCTCGCCGCGGATGAGCACCGGCACGGCGAGGTCGGCCACCCGGATGATGTCCTCGCGCACGCGGTGGATGCCCTCACCGTGGCCAACGATGCCCAGGTCCAACACGCCCGGCTGGCGGAAGGACGAGGCCAGGTGGAGCAACAGCACCACGCGGTCGGCCAGCACCAGCGGCACTCCATCGGACAGCTCCTCGCGAGAGAACTCCCGGCCGCCCACGACGGGCTCGTTCGCCACGCGCACCTGGGTGCCGTCCTCCGGCACCAACATCCGGAGGCCGCCTCGTGGGCCGGGCTCGAACTCCACCGGCTTGCGGCTGAGGAATGGGTCTCCCAGCGGGAGGGCCATGAGCCCCCCGGGCCGGGAGAAGTCCGGCGCGTTGCGAGACAGGGCCGCTGTGCGCCCCTGGGACGCGAGCACCTCCAGCAATAGCCGCTCGCCAATGCGCTGCGGCTGGGGATGGGACACAATCGTCAAGGCAGGCACGGAGAGCGCCACCGGGCTCTGCCCGGCCTGTGCGCGGCCCGCGGTGGTCGACATGTCTGCGGCGAGTTTCTGCTGCATGGGTATTCGTGTGAGTCCTGGGATACCCGCTGAGCCTACACTTCCAGAAGCCCGAGCGCTGGCTTCATCCACCGAGGAAACGACGTGAGAATCCCGTGAGTTGGGCGAAGTGGTCGGTGCCGGGGCCGCGACCTATCCGCATCCGCTGCCTCCAACCTCCGGACCTCCTGGGATACGTCCACATCCTCCGAGACTTCGCGTCCCCGCCTGAGGGGCGCACACGCACTGTCCGCATCTACACACCCGGTACGTATGACGCCTCACCTGACAGGTCCTTTCCTGTCCTCTCCATACAGTCCGAGTCCGCGCTCTTCGATACTTGGTGCGCCAACCACCGTGGGACGAGCCCCGAAGCAACGTGGCGGCCCGGGCCGAGCACTCCGTGCGCTTCGTCATTGAAACACTGAAGCCATACATCGAACGCACGTAGCGCGCCCGCAAGGGGCCCTGGACTGGGCTACGCGGACCACGCGCGGGACTTGCAACGGCGGCTGCCGGAGGCCATGCGCTGGCTGCTGGGATGACGGCCGACGGCCCCGGCCAGCGCGTCGCGGGAGAATGGTAGGGTTTCCGCCAGATGGACGCCCTGCTCCCCGTCACTCCGACCGAGGTTTTCGTCACCCTCCTCTTCGGCGCCATCTTTCTCTATGCCACCTGGGTCATCGGGAGCTTCACCCGTGACGCGATGGTGGAGCGAGATGTGCTCAAGCATGGCGAGGACGCCGAGGCCACGGTGCTCGAGCTGAGGGACACGGGCTTGCGCGTCAACCGCCGTCCCGTCTTCGAACTGCTCCTGGAGGTCCGTCAGAGGGGACGCGCGTCGTATCAGGCGCGAGTGAGGAAGCGGCTGGGTCCACACCAGAGCGTCGGGTCGCTGGGCGTGGGGATGCGCCTGAACGTCAAGGTCGACCGGGCCGAACCGAGCAAGGTCGCCATCGTCGGCGCGGCCATGACGGCGCCTGTCGGGGCCTTCGTGCTCCAGGGCATGCCTTCCGCGGGGGACCCGGTGAAGGCGATGCAGGACCTTCAGTCGCTGATGGACAAGGGGCTCATCACCCCGGAAGAGTTCGAGGTGAAGAAGGCGCAGATTCTCGCGCGTATCTGAGAACGCGCATCGAGGTGATGGGTGCTGACCGCGGTCCTGGCGATGTTGCCCTTCCTGCTCTTCTCGCTCGTCGGCCTCGGCGCTGCGGGGTACTTCTTCTATTCGCACGCGCAGACGCAGCGCCTCCGCGAGCACGGGACCGCTGGCGAGGCCACCATCCTCCGGATGGACCGCACGTCGATGCAGATCAACAGGAGTTACGTCTACGACTTCCTGCTGGAGTTCAAGGTGCCGGGCCTCCCCACGTACAGGCGGCAGCACCGCAGCCGGGCGCATGATTGGAAGGCCTTCATCCTGGAGCCCGGCGTGCGCCTCAAGGTGAAGATCGACCCGAACGACCCTCAGCGGTTCGTCGTCCTGGGGCCCGTCGATCAGCAGCGTCCCCAGAGCATCCAGGCCCTCGTCGCGGCGGCCACTGGCTTCACCGAGGTCAGGACCCTGGCGGCTCCGGACCCGGTGAAGGCCTTGAAGGACCTCCAGTCGATGCTCGACAACGAGCTCATCACGCAGGACGAATACGCGCAGAAGAAGGCGGAGATTCTCGCGCGGCTGTGAAGCGGCCTCGCCCTACACGATGGACGCGGCGGCCCGCTGCACCTGGGGCACGCCGGGCAGCGTGGGCGCGGGATTGAGCGCCTGGACCAACAGTGAGCGCAGCGCGTCCGCCAGGTCATCCGTCGCGCCCAGGGCTCCCGCGGGAGCCCCCTGCAACGCCGCGGGGACCTCCGCGCCCACCACCACCACCGGCATCCGGACCTCCCAGGCCAGGTAGTGCGCGAGCCGCACGGAGGGCTCGGCCACATCCATCAGCAGCGCGCCCATGGCGCCCGCCGTGAAGGGACGCCACAGCGGCCGCGCCGCCTCCGCGGGAGGCAGCACGCAGAAGTCCAGGCGCAGCACCTCGCTGAGCACCAGGCGCCCCAGCGTGCCGAAACCACTCTTCACCGCGGTGGGCTCGGCCGACAGCGCTTCCATGCCGGGCATGCGGGAGAGGACCCGCCGGGCCGCGCTCGCGCCACTGCCGCACACGAAGATTTTCGCGGTGGCCACCTTCGCGGGCGCTCGCGTGCGGAGAATCCGGCCGCGCAGCGCGTGCACCTCCGCCGCGCCCAGCAGCTCGCCGGACGCAGCCTCCACGCCGTCCCCGTCCGCGGCTCTCGCCACGCCCCGCTGCATGAGCGTGGTGAGGACGTTGAGCACCTCCAGGTCGGTGGCCGGCGCCAGGTCCAGCACCTCGCCCAGGGCGCGTGGCTGGCGAAGCAGGTCCACCACCTGCTGCGTCACCGGATGCTGGTCTCCTTGCAGGTCCGCGTCCGGCGCCAGCATCAGCCGCGTGTGGCGCGGCGGCAGGCCGGGCATCAGCCGGTTCACCTCGTCCGACTGACGCATGCCCTCCAGCAGCGCGTCATCCATGCCGCGGTTGATGCGCGGCCGTGCCGTGTTGCCTCCGGGCGAGAAGGTGAACGTCCCGTCCACCCACGCCAGCAGGCGGAACAGGGCCTTCTCCCCTTCCACGCGCCCCAGCTTCGCATTCACCGGGCGGCCTTCGACGACGGAAATCTCGCCCCGGTCGTTGCCGCGCTCCAGCGTCAGCCGGCCGCTGCGCCGGTTCATGCCCAACAACTGCATCAGGTCCGGGATGCTGAGCTGGCTGAGCGAGCCTTCGATTTCCTGCTGCTCGCTCTTGAGGTCCTTGGCCGCCTCGCTGCGCCGGAAGATGTGCTCGATGCGGCTGAGCACCTCGTCCAGGTTGAAGGGCTTGCGCAGATAGCCGTCCCGCAGGCCGCGCAGCCGGTCCGACTCGAAGCTCGCGGTGGTGAGCACCACCGGGATGTCCTCGGTGCGCGGGTTGGTGCGCAGAATCTGGATGAAGGTGCGCGCGTCCAGCAGCCGGCAGGCCTCGTCGAACAGCGTGAGGTCCGGGTGGCGCAGCACGGCCACCTCCAGGGCCCGCGAGCCATCCGGCGCGTAGTGCACCTGATAGCCCTTGGTGCGCAGCGCCCGCGACAGCGAGCGCACCGACTCGAGGTCAGGGTCGGCGATGAGGATTTTCCGGACCGGGGCCACGGTGGCGCTCCGCTTCGTGTCAGTAGGGCTGCAGGTCGTATTCGGCCTGCAGCTTGGAGATGAGCCCGTCCACCACCGCGGTGTCCGAGGTGTGGAACCCCCACGTCGCTCCGTGGCCCCGCCGCTGGATGAGCGCGTAGGCCGCGTTCTCGGAGAGCCAGAGGATGAACTCGTGCCGCGCGATGCGGTCGTCGCCTTCCAGGAACACAGGCGTCAGCGCGGGGTGTGACTCCAGGTCGACGCGGCGGCCCAGCAGGTAGATGCGCGACGCCAAATCTGGAGGCGCGGACTCCAGCCCGGCGGCGATGTTCAGGTCCGTGCGAATCTCCGGCCCGCCCACGTACAGCAGGCCGCGCGAGCCTGGGTCCCGCATCATCTCCCGGGCAATCTCCGCCTGGAGTTCGTCGAAGAGGACGTCGGACACCTTGCCCCGGCGGCTCGGCTCGGAGCGCTCGTCCACCGGCAGCCGGGGGCTGTTCGGCGTGCCCAGGAGCAGGTCCACCTCGTCCCAGAAGGGCAGCCCGTCCAGCATCAGCCGGCGCTGCAACGACGCGCGCCGCTCGTCCATGCGGCGGCGGCAGCGGTGCACCAGCTCGTCGAAGTCCTCGCCGTCCTTGGGGAAGGTGCTGGCCCCGCCCACCATCGCCAGCGGGAGGCGCTGGTCCACCTCCATGGCCTCGGGCTCCTCGCGCACGGCGGCCACGGCGCGGCGCACGAACATCAACGCCCCGAAGAAGTCCGTCTCAGGCAGCAGGAGGTAGAACTCCTGGTCGCTCGCCTTCGCGATGACATCCGAGTCGCGGATGATCTTGCTGAGCGCCTTGATGATGCCGCGCACCGCCTTCTTCGCGTCCGCCGCGCCCTGGCGCACGCGCACCAGCGGCAGGTTGTCGATGGAGAAGGTCAGCAGGGAGAACGTCCGCCCGTAGCGCCGGGCCTTGTAGATTTCCTTGGACGCGTAGTCGGTGAAGTAGCTGAGGTTGTACGCCGCCGTCTCGCGGTCTCTCAGGCCCAGGCGCTGGAGCGCGAGCATCTTCCGGCCGTTCTTCAGGCCCACCGCCGCGAAGTCACCCAGCAGGCGGGCATCGCGCGAATGCTCGGGCCGGAAGTCTCCTGACAGCGGGTCGGAGAGTTGCGCCAACCCGACGACTTCCCCCGACGCCACCAGGGGCACGTACATCACCGACGAGCGCTCGTCGCGGGCCAGCCACGGCTGGGCCTCTCTCAGGCGTCCGGACAGCGGCCCTTCCGGGCTCATCTTCTCCGCGAGAAACTGCCGGTCCAGCAGCCCGCGGTAGGCCCGCAGCACCAGGTCTCCCCGGTCGTCCACCACCCACAGCGCGGCGCTCTGCGCGTCGCAGATGGCCGCCAGCTCCGAGGTGAGCCGCTCCTGGAGCCACTCCAGGTCGGGATGGGACAGGAGCTCCAGGCAGCGCTGGTGCAGGTTGTGGAAGCGGGCGAACTCCAGGTTCTCGTCACGAAGCTGCGTCCGCTCGCGGCGCAGGGACGCGCGCTCCAGCGCCCGGTCCACGGCGAGCAGCATGTCGTTGGCGTTCACCGGCTTGGAGAGGCAGTCCGCCGCGCCCGAGCGCAGCGCCACCTCCGAGCCCCGGATGTCGGTGCGCTGGCTGACGAGGATGACCTCCTGGTCGGGGTCCCGCTCGCGCAGGCGCGCGGTGAGAGCGAAGCCGTCCACGCCTGGCATCACCACATCGGTGATGACCAGGTCGAACGACGTGCGTGCCGCCTCTTCGAGCGCGAGCGTTGCGTTCTCCACGGCCACCACGCGATGCCCGTTATGCGTGAGCAAGTCGCTGGCGAGCTGACGGAAGAACATGTCGTCGTCGACGACGAGGATGGGTCCGGCCACGGCGCGTTCTGACCTGGGAGCGAGAGGAACGCGGGAGGTTACCGGCCCGAGGGAGTCGCGACAACGCCCTCGAAGACGAAGGCCACCGGTCCACGGAGGCGGATGTCGGACAGGTCGGCGGGGACGCGGATGCTCAGGTCTCCCCCTGGCAGGGTGACGCGCAGCCAGGCATCGGCCGGGAGCCGTTTGGCCAGCACGGCGGCCACGGCGGACGCGCAGGCGCCCGTCCCACAGGCCTGGGTGAGGCCGCAGCCTCGCTCCCAGACCACCACGGTGAGGCCGTCCGAGTCCACACGGACGAACTCCACGTTGGTGCGGTCCGGAAAGGACGGGTGGTGCTCCAGCAGGGGCCCCAGGCGCGAGGCATCCTCCAGCGGCTGGTCCAGGAGGACCATGTGGGGATTGCCCATGCTCACCGCGTAGGCGCGCAGGGGCGGATGGCCCGGCACCAAGGCATCCAGAAAGGGCTGCCCCGTGGCGCCCGAAGGCAGGTTGGGGGCCACCAGCCGGGCGGGCCCCATGGAGATGTCCACGGCCACCACGCCGCCCTCGCCATACGAGGGGTAGCAGGTGAGCACGCCCGCCCCGGTCTCCACGTTGATGTGGCCTGGCGTCTGGCCCGAATCATCCACCAGGAACTTCACCGCGCAGCGCAGTCCGTTGCCACACATCTCCGCGATGCTGCCGTCGGCGTTGTGCACGACCATGCGGGCAATGCCACGCTCGGAGGGCAGCAGCGCCAGCACCCCGTCCCCGCCAATGCCCAGGCGCCGGTCGCACATCCACCGCGACGTGGCGGCGTCGATGTCCTCGCCGGAGCCGCGCCGGTCCAGCACGACGAAGTCATTGCCCAGGCCCTGATACTTGAAGATGCGCTCGCGAGCTTCCACGAGCGCAATCCTAGTCGCGAGCGGCTATTCGCGCTCGTCCGGCTTCGTGGGCGATGTCTGGGGCGGCAGGTCCAGCGCGGGCACCGCGCCTCGGGGGCGCCGCGCCGGGGCCTTGGCGCCCTGCTCCGTCCCGGCTGGGGGGACCAGCTCATTCCTGGCCGGCTCGGGCGCGTCCAACAGGGCGAAGCTGTCCGCGCGGGACGCCGGCCGCTTTGCCGCGGCCAGTTCGGCCTCGCGGTCCGCGAGCTTCTGCTGGAGGTCCTCCACCAGGGACTGGAGGAGCTCCATCTCCGCGGCCATCTCCAGGACGTCTTCGGGCTGGGAGGACACCTTGAGGGACTCCACGGTGGACAGGAGTTCGGTCCGCTCCGCCTCCAACGCGTCCACGCGGGCCTTCTGGGACTGGAGCTGGGTTTCGAGCCCCCGGAGCTGTTCATCGAGCTGGGAGCGCTCGGTCTGGAGCAATGCGAGCTGCCCGGCCGCGCTGCCGTCGTGCTGCTGGAGCTGCTGCCTGGCCACTTCGAGCGCCTGGGACAGGCGGGTGCGCTCGGCGCGCTCGGCGTCGAGGATCCGGACGGCGTCGGTGGACGCGGCTTCCAGGGCGGTGACGCGGCCTTCGAGGCGGACCCGTGCGGCGCGGGCGACGGACAGGTCGGACTGGAGGCGCTCGCGGTCGGAGTCCGCACGGGCGAGGCGCTCCTGGGCGGACTGAAGCGTGGCCGCCCGCTCCGTGGCGGCGGTCAGGTCGGCGCGGAGCACATCGAGCTGGGACGTGAGCTCGGCGACGTGGGATTCCAGTGTGGCCCTGTCGGCTTGGGCACGGTCAGCGGTGTCGGAGAGCCGGGCCGCGCGGTCGCTGGCCTCCGCCAGTTGCGCATTGAGATTCGCGGAGGCCTCGGCGAGCCGCGATTCCAGCTCGGCTTGCTGTGCCTCGAACCGGGCGTTGAGGTCCGCAAGCCGGGTCTCCGACTCGGCGCGCTGTGCCTCTGCGTGGGCCACGGCCTCCGCGAGCCGGGCCTCCAGTTCGCCACGCTGCGCCTCGGAGCCGGCCACGGCGTCCGCCAACTGAGCCTCCAGCGCGCCGCGCTGTGCATCTGCGTTGACCGCGACTTCCGCCAGCCGGGCCTCCAGCGCCGTGCGTTCGGCCTCGGTGCGAGCAGCAGCCTCCGCGAACTGCTGCGCCGCCTCCACACGTAGCGCATCGGAACGAGAGACAGCTTCCGCGAGCTGCGCCTCGAGTTCGGAGCGCTGGGCGTTGGAACGCGCGACGGCTTCCGCGAGCTGCGCTTCAAGTTCGGCGCGCTGAGCATCAGAACGCGAGACGGCGTCCGACAGCTTTCCTTCGATTTCGGCGCGCTGGGCCTCCAGCTCGCTACGGGCCCGCGTCAGTCCATCGGCGGAGTCCATGAGCTGGGCCTCCAGCGCGTTCGCCCGCGCCTGCTCCGTGGCGGTGGCCTCGGTCGCGCGGGCCAGCTCGGCCCGCAGCGTCTCCAGCGCGGCGCGCTCGGCTTCGAGCGAGTTCTCCATCGCGGTGGCCTTGCCCGCGAAGCGCCGCGCCGTCTCGAGCTGCACCATGAGCAACTCGGCGTTCTCCCGCTGCGCCGCGAGCCGGTCCTGCGCATCCACCAACTCTGCATCGAGCCGAGCGATGTGCATGCCCCGCTCGTGCAGGGTCGCCATGGCGTGCTGGAGCTGTGCCCCCAGACGCATGCTCTCCTGCCGCGCGGCGCCCAAATGCGCCAGTTCCTGCTGCGCCGCGGCCAAGGCCGTCCGTTCGCGGTCTCGCTCCGCCGCCAGCGCTTCGATTTCGCCCTGCTGCCGCTCCGCCCGAGCAAGCGCATCGTCCAGCGCACGCTCGACCGCGGAGAGTCGCTCCTGCGCGGCGGCTTCCTGCCGGGTCAGCGCCTCGCGAGCCTCGGTGGCGGCCTCACCGACACGGCCCGCCTCCGCCTCACGCTCCGCGACCTGCTCACGCAGTTGGGCGACCTGCGTCTCCAGCGCCTCGATGGTTCCCGCACGCTCGGCGAGCTGGGCATCCGCCGCGCTTCGGGCCGACTCAAGGTCCGCCAGGGACTGAGCCAACGCGACCGCACGCGCCGCGTCCGACTCCTGCGCCGCGCGCGCCTCCGAGAGCCGCGACTCCAACGCCGAGCGCTGTTCCTTCGCCGTGTCCTCCGCCCACGCCCGCTCCGACTCCAGGCGCGTCACGGTATCGCGCAGCTCCTGCTCGCGAGCCTCGGCCGCCAGGCGCTGCGCTTCGAGCGCGCGCTCCTGCTCAGCCATGACACGTTCGGCGGCAGCCAGCCGCTCCTGCCGGGCCTGGTCGCGCTCGGACGTCTCCGTGCGCAGCGTTTGCAGCGCGGACTCCGCATCGGTTCGCGTGCGTTGCTCCGCTTCGAGCACCGCGCGGACCTGCGCCAACGCGGCTTCGGCCTCGGCGCGGCCCTGCTGCTCGGACTCCAGTGCCGAGCGAGTCTGTCCAAGCGCGGCACCGGTATCGGCGCGAGTCTGCTGCTCCGCTTCGAGCGTCGCACGCGACTGCGCCAGTGCAGACTCAGCCTGTGCGCGAGCCTGCTGCTCCGCGGCAAGTGCCTCACGGGCCTGGGACAGGGCAGCCTCGATGGCCGCGCGAGCCTGCTGCTCCGCCGTGAGCGTCTCTCGAGACCGCGACAGTGCGGTCTCAAGCTCGATAAGCGTCTGCTGTTCCGCCGTCAGCGACTCACGCGACTGCGACAGGGCTGTCTCAAGCTCGGCACGAGCCTGCTGCTCCGCCTCGAGTGCCGCGCGAGCCTGTGCGAGAACGGACTCGGTCTCTGAGCGAGCCTGCTGTTCCGCAGCGAACGCCTCGCGAGACTGCGCCAGCACGGCCTCGGTCTCGGCGCGAGCCTGTTGCTCCGACGCGAACGCCTCGCGAGACTGCGCCAGCACGGCCTCGGTCTCGGCGCGAGCCTCTTGCTCCGCCGCGAACGCATCGCGCGACTGCGCCAGTACGGCCTCGGTCTCGGCGCGCGTCTGCTGTTCCGCAGTCAGCGCAGCACGTGCCTCGGCCAGGGAAGCTTCGGCATCGGCCAGCGACTGCTGTTCCGCCCCGAGCGTCGCACGGAGCTGAGCCAGCGCGGCCTCCGCCCCCGAGCGAGCCTGCTGCTCCCCCCCGAGCACCCCCTGCACGCGAGCCAGCTCGGCCTCGCCATCGCCGCGCCCCTGGCGTTCGACGTCCAGGTCCACACGAACCTGGGCGAGCGCCTCACGCTCCGCTGCGAGCGCCTCCTCGGCCCGAGCACGCGCCTCGCGCTCGGAAGCCGCCTCGGTCTGGAGCCGGGTGACGACCTCGTCCGCGCCGAAGGCACGCTCCCGCATCGCGGCGAGCTCCGCGGCCAGCCGTTCACGCTCCTCACGTTCGGAAGCGAGCGCCGTCTGGCCCCGAGCCTCGTGCCGGACCAGCGCCTCCTGGGCCGAGACCAGCTCCGCCTCGGTCCGCGCGCGCAACGCCAGCGCCTCATCCAGGCGAGCCTGAACCCCTACAAGCGAGTCCTCCGCCTGAGCCCGTCGCTCCGCCTCCGCGGTGAGCGCCACCTCCAACCGCGCGCGCTCTTGTCCCTCCACTTGGAGCAGCGCCTGCGCATCCCCGAGCGCCGCTTCCCACCGAGCGCGCCGCTCCTCCTCGGAAGCAAGCGCGTCCCGAACCTGGGTCAGCGACTGGCGAGCCTCATCCAGTCCAGCCCGAGTCTCAGCGAGCGTCGCCTCGGCATCGCTGCGCCGCGCCTGCTCGGCCTCGAGCTGCGCACGCAGCGCCTCCAACGCAAGGGCCCGCCCCTCCTGTTCGGAGTCCAGCGAGTCCCGGACCTCCGCCAGGGAGTTCTCCAGCGCCGTGCGCCGAGCAACCTCCGCGTCCAACGCCTCACGGGTCCGCGAGAGCGTGGCCTCGGCGTCCGTCAGCCGCTGCGCCGCGCCCTCCAGCTTCCCACGCGCCAGCCGCAGCGCCTCTTCCACCGCGGCCCGGGCCTCCCGCTCCGAGTCCAGTTCCCCGCGAACGCGCCCGAGCTGCTCCTCCGACGCCTGCCACTCCAGGTGCGCGGACTCCAGCTCCTCTCGGGCGGTCCGCAGCGCGGACTCCAGCTCCTCCGCGCGCTCCGAGGACTGCCGCCCCGTACGAGCGTGCGAGGAAGCCTCGGCCTCCAGCTCCACCACGCGCCGGACCAGGGCCGCGCGCTCCTCCGCCAGCTCCTGCCGCCGGGCTTCGACCTCTCCCTTCGCGGAGACCTCATCAAGGACCTGCTGCTCCAGCGCCGTCGCCCGAGCCCGCTCGTCCTCCAGCTCGCGCTCCAGCGACGTCAGCCGGGACTGGAGCGCGTCCCGCTCCGTCTCCAGCGCCTGCCCCAGGCGCTCCTCGGTCCGAGCGCGCTCCGCCTCCAGCGCCTCCAACCGCTGCGAGGCGTGATGAAGCGACTCCTCCCACTTCTGCGCCGTGGCCCGCGCGGAAGCCTCCGCGTGCGTCAGGGCCTCCACCTCCTGGCCCAGGCGGGACTGCGACTCGCGAGCGGCGGTCAGCTCCGTCTCCAGGCCCCGGACCTCCGCCTGGAGCGACTCCAGCCGCGACTCCGCGTCCTTCTGAGCTCCCTCCGCCGAGGCCGTCCGCTGCCGCGCGTCCACCAGCTCCCGAGCCGTGCGCGCCAGCTCCGCATCCTTCACGGAGACGGCGGCGCCCGCGTCCCGGGACGTCTCCGCCGCCTGAGCCGCCTCGGCCTTCAGGTGCTCCACGGCCGCCAGTGCCGCCGAGTACTGCTCCGCGATGCGCAGCTCCCGCTCGCGCGCGGCCTCCGCGGCACGCCGACGGTCCTCGGACTGCTCCACGGCGCGCTCGGCCGCCAGCCGGTCCCGCTCGCGCTCGATGCGCAGCGTGGCCTGCTCCTCCTGGAGGTCCCGCACCTGCGTATACGCCTGCGTCAGCCGCTCGCGGGCCTCCTCTAGAGAAGCAGCCGTCTCCTCACGACGAGCACGCTCCAGCCGCAGCGACTCCTGGGCCGCCAACACCTGCACGCCCGCGTCCGCCTGAGCACGCTGCGCGGCCTCCACCTCCAGCCGCTGCGCCGCCAGCCGCCGGTCCGCGTCGGCCAGCCGCTCCTGCGCCACCTGGAGCTCCAGCTCGCGGCGCCGCAGCTTCCCGGACAGGTCGTCCCGCTCGCGCTGTGCTTCCTGGCTCCCCCGCGCCTGATCCAACTGCGCGGTGAGCCGGGCCACCTCATCACGAGCCGTCTCCAAGGAGGGCCGCAGCGACGCCGCCTCCGCCTCGCGGTCCGTCAGCTCCGCGCGGAGCTTCGTCAGCGACTCCTTCAGCCGGCCGCTGCGCTCCTCCCAGGACTTCGCGCGCGCCACCACTTCATCGAGCTTGCCCCGCGTGAAGGCCAGCGGCTCGGGAGGCAGTTGCACCCAGGTCGGGTCCACCACGCGCGCCGGGTCCTGCCCCGCCACCACCAGGAAGTAGGCGGCCTCGCTGTGATTCACCAGGGTGCCGTCCACCTGGAGCCCTTCGCCCCGCTCGAAGGCGAGCTGGTAGCCCAGCACCGGGGACTGCGTGGCCACCTCCACAGAGGCGAAGTGGACCGACAGGGCGTCCAGCAGTTGACCATAGGTGGGCGGCACGCCCTCCTCGGCCTCCAGCAACTGGGGCAACGCGAGCCCCGCGACGTTGCGCAGGCCGCCCACGAGGAAGCCCTGCTTCGTCACCAGCCGCGCCAGCTCCGCCAGCAGCTCCGGCGCCTTCACGTACGGCGCCAGGTCCGCGACCAGCACCACATCGAAGCTGCCCGACTCGAAGTCGTCGTAGACGTTGGCCCTGAAGCGCAAGGCGGGACCGCCGTGCGCCTTTTGCGCGGCCTCGACCGCCGCTACATCCCTGTCGCACGACACGACCGCGCGCGCGCCTCTCTCCACGAGGAAGCGTGCGCTCTCGCCCCCGGTGGAGGCGACCGCATCGACTTCCAGGACCCGTCGACGGGCGAAGAGGCTCTCCGCGAAAATGTAGCGGGGCAGCAGCTCGCTGGGCCCCAAGCGGCGGAATGTGTGGTGCATCGGTGTGTTCGGGAGTGGGAGTATACCCCCGGGCAGGCGCGCCCCAAGTTAAGCGCCGGGGCTGGAAATGGGCCTCGCGCTCGTACGTCAGGAGGGCAGGCGACATGAACGGAACGGCACAACAGGGATTCGGCTATCGGGCGCGGCGTACCTTCACGCGGCTCCTCGTCTTCACTCTCATCCTGGGCCTGGGCGGCGTGGTCGTCTTCCTCCTCTCCCAGCTCAACGCGCGCACCTTCACCCTGGCCCTCCAGGACGGACAGTTGGTGGTGATGAAGGGTCGCAACGCCCCCATGGGCGCGGTCCCCTACCGGACCGGGGACCCGCGGCTGGCGGACGCCTATGCGCCCGTCGCCATCGAAGGCCAGGACGTCTCGGCCCTCCTGACGCGCAAGTTCACCGACCGGGACGAGCTGGACCAGGCCCTGTTCCCCGTCCTGGAGGGCCTGGCCCGGCCGCGCATCGCGTCGGACGAGCCGGCCCGGGTCGACCAGGGCCTCTACTACCTCCGGCGCGCGGAGAAGCTCTCCGGCATCACCGAGGAGCAGCGCCTGTCGCTCCAGAAGCACATGGTGGACGTGGCCTACTACCAGGCCCGGCAGAAGCTGGAGGACGCCCGCCGGCTGGTCAGCGAGGCCCTCACCCAGCTCAAGCTGGCCGCGGAGAGTCAGAGCCGCCACGCGCGCAGCGCCAACCAGATGCTCTCCGCCGTGGCCCCGCCGGCCCGCGATTTGGAGGAGTCGCTGCGGCGCGCCGTGCACACCCTCAGCGGCCCCCAGGCGGCCCCCCAGGCGCCGTCCCAGCCCGCGCCGCAGCCC
>NZ_SRLV01000072.1:0-44814 GCF_006518205.1 Myxococcus sp. CA005
GGGGGGGGTGGTGGGGGCTCGTCGAACGCCTGGCGTGGAGCCGCCTTCGCGTCGTCGGTGCGCTCGGCGCCGCAGTGCTTGCAGCGCGTCGTGTCCCCCCGCGTGGCCGCGCCGCAGAAGGCGCAGAACCAGTCCTCTCCCGCCTTGGCCAGCGCCAACGCCGCCGCGTCGGTGACGCCCTCGCGCAGCGACTTCCCGCTGGTCGCGTCCACGCCGCCGAAGTCGAACTCCGACTCCTTGCCCGTCAGCTCGCGCGGGTTGTTGCACTGGGGGCAGCGCTTGTGCCGGGCGCGAATCGACTTCGTGTCACACGAGGTGCAGTTCCACGTGCCCTCGATGATGCGGGTTCTGCGGGCCATGCGCGCATCCTAGCCGCACGCTCACGCCCACAGCGCGCGAGCGAAGGGGATGTCCGCGGCGGTGGGCAGGCCCTCGCGCAGGGGCCGCACCATGGGCAGCGAGCCATCCCGGGCCTCGCGGCTGGCTTCGGGAAGCCGGGCCACCCACGGCATGGTGCCCGGCTCCTCCCACAGCACCACCTTGGACAGTCCGGCCTTGTGGGCCTGGGCCCCCGCGGCCTCCAGCAGCGCGGCGGCGTCGTCCTCGGAGCGCGCGTCCAGCATCAGCACCACCAGCTCTCCCTGGCGGGCCATCATCGCCCACAGCGCAGTGGACGCGCCCACCACCGCGCCGCAGGCCCGGGGCCGGGGGCGGCGCAGCAGCTCCGCGTAGATGCGCTCGCGCTCCAGGTGCCAGTCCACCTGTGAGGCGCCCGGCCACAGGTAGAAGGGCACCTCCGGCCGCCGCATCCGCTCGAGCGCCGAGGGCACGTCCGCGTCTTCCAGCAGCGCGTCCACCTTGCGAATCAAGGGCCCATTGCCCACCGGCAGGTGCCAGTCCCAGGCGGGGACCTCCAGGTAGCCGGAGCGCCGGTAGATGCGGGCGCCCACGTCGGAGTAGAGCACGGCGGCCTGGGCGTCCGGCTCCGTGCGCTCCAGCTCCGCGGCCACCTGGTCCATCAGCCGCGTGGCATGGCCGTGTCCGCGCAGGGCCGGCTCGGTGTAGACGCTGGCGATGACGAAGCTGTCGCCGCGCGTCGTCTGACAGTCGGGGCCGCGCAGGTAGCTGGGCGTGCGGAACGTCTCGCACGAGGTGAGCACGCGGCCGGCGTCATCGCACAGCAGCCAGGTGCGCATGGTGTCCCGGCTCCAGGGATGGGCGCGCAGCCGCTGTTCCCGCTCGAGGAACTGCTCGACGGTGAGCGGCGACCCCCAGGCGGTATAGGTGTGGCGGTCTCTCTCGGCCTTCTGTGCTTCGTTGGCGACGACCAGATGCATGGCGGGGCAGGGTAGTCGCGCGCGCGACGCTTCGCAGCAGCCCTGGAGGGCCCGTGAGGCCTGCCTGCCTTCCGCCTCACAAGCGCACGGTGTAGGGGAACCGGAAGTGGAGCTGAAGGTAGGCCTGTCCCACGTGGAAGATGCCATCGCGCAGGCGCTCGGGCAGGCCCAGGCCTCCCAACTCCTGCGGGACGTAGAACGCGGACTCCCAGCCCACGCCTAGCAGGAAGCTCTTGGAGAGCTGGAGCTCCAGGTCGATGCCCACCTCCGCGCCGGGCCGCAGGAAGTGCGTGTTGGGCAGCGTGTCCGAGTGCATGTAGACGTACGTCAGCAGCAGCCCCGCGCCGAGCGACAGCCGTGCCGGGCTGGACGTCAGCGGCACCCCCAGCGACAGCGGCTTCCAGGTGGCGCCGTACATGCCGGTATTGCGCAGCTTGGGGGAGATGATGAGCGCGTCCGGGATGAGGATGGACGGGGAGATGCGGACCTCATCCAGGCTCTTGGCGTACTTGCGGTAGCGCGGGGGCACGCGACGCTGGTTCTTCTTCATCCACTCCTTGTCCAGCACCGCCTCCACGGAGAGCTTCAGCCCGGTGTGGATGGGCTGGTCGTCGAACACGGGGCCGAAGAAGGCGAAGGCCGCGGGCCCCACCCCCACGTCCACCGGGACGGTGACGCGCTGGGCGGAGGCCGCGGCGGGGACGAGCAGGGCGCAGAGCAGCAGGAGCGGAGCGGGGCGCAGGGGCAGGGGCATGGGCCTTTTTCTTTCAACAGCTGTCTGGAAGGCGGTGGGAACGGACCCACCCGGTGCGGCGGTGGTGGGGCGTGTCCGAATTCGAGCATTAAGCCATTGAAGCGCGGCGGGCCTTTGAAGCAGGAAGGGAGCTGCGTCGGCATCGGGGGGGAACACAGGACTTCCACACCCGGACTCAGGCTTTTTGCCGGCGTCGTTGACCTGGAGACCCGATGCTTTCCGCTGCCTTCTTGATTGCTACGTCCCTGCAGGCCCAGACGCCTGCGCCCACTTCTTCCACGCCGCCGGCTCCCGCCGCGGAGACCGCGCCCGCCGCGCCCCTCAGCGTGGAGGAGCGCGCCGCCATCGCCGCCGAGCGCGCCGCCATCGCGGCTGAGCGCGCCGCCGAGGCCAGCGCCCGTGCCGCCGAGGCCGCCGAGCGCGCCGCCGCCGCCACCGTTCCGCCCCCGGCCGCCGCGGCCGCGGCCGCTCCCGCCACCGACAAGAAGCAGGGGGAGTGGGACGTCACCGTCGGCCTGGGCCTCATCTCGCTGACGGGTAACGCCTCCACCCTGACGGTGAGTGGCCTGGCCAGCGCCCAGCGCACGACGGACCACTGGATTTACGCCATCAAGTCCTACGGCTCCTATGGCCGCAGCCGTCCGCCCGAGGTGACGGGCGAGGAGGCTGTGTCCCAGGTGGTGGCGTTCAACGCGGGCCTGGAGCTGCGCGGCGACCGGCGCTTCACCGACGTCATCAGCGGCTACCTGCTGGGGGGCGCGGAGACGGACCACGTGAAGAGCGTGGAGTCGCGCACCTTCGGCGAAGGCGGTCTGGGCGTGCTGTGGTGGGACGAGAAGAAGGAGAAGGGCCGCGAGTCCTACCTCCGCACGGACGCCGCCTTCCGCTACGCCAACGAGACGCGCTTCCAGTACTACCCCACGCGGATGAACCTGCCGGACGTCGACCTGGGTGGCCCTCGCTTCGGCGCCGTGTTCCGCTACGGCCTGGCGCAGAACGTCACCTTCAAGGAGGACGTGGAGGTGCTGGTGAGCGTCATCGGCGACTCGCGCATGCTCTTCAACAGCCAGACGCAGCTGTCCGTGGGGCTCACCAAGCAGCTGTCGCTGGGCACCAGCTTCCTGGTGAAGCACGACAGCGCGCCGCCTCCGGGCAAGGTGTCCACGGACACCGCGCTGGCGCTGAACTTCGAAGTGTTGCTGTAGCCCGCAAAAGCAACGCGGCGCCGGGGATGTCCCTCGGCGCCGCGTGTGGGTGGTGTGGGGCGGTGGCCGCCCCGACCGCCCTACTGCTTGGGAGCGCCGGACTCCTCGCCCGTCTTCCCTTGCTTGCGGATGGCGCCGCCGTAGCGGCCTTCCTCGGCATCCGCGCCGATGTCGATCGCCTGCAGGTCGCTGTACGTCGAACCCGGAGGCGTGGCGCCGCGGAAGCGGGTGCCCAGGTCCACCAGCGGAATGGCGAGCAACAACACCACGAAGATGATGGAGACGGCGAACACCAGCCGGTTGGCGCCGCGGTGGTCAGCCAGGTGCATGAAGTAGAGCAGCACCAGCGTGCCCTTGGTGGAGGCGATGACGAGCGCCAGCACCAGGCCCCAGGTGGGGATGTGGATACGGCCGGTGACGACCGTGACAACCGTCAGCACCAGCAGCAGACCCCAGATGAGCCAGTAACGGCCCGCTCCGTGGTGCTCCTCGCGCATGTTCTGTTCTTCTTGCCGGGATTCGTTGGCAATGCCCATGGTGGAGGAACCCTTCAAACGAGGTACAGCATCGGGAAGAGGAAGATCCACACCAGGTCGACGAGGTGCCAGTACATGCTGCCCAGCTCGACCATCGTGTAGTTGTTCGGCCCGAAGTCAGCCTTCTTCAGCGCGCGGACCATGGAGAAGGCCAGCACGATCATGCCGATGACGACGTGGATGCCGTGCAGGGCCGTCGCGCAGAAGTAGACCGTAAAGTACAGGGGCACGCCCGGAAGCTGGATGCCCTCGTACGAGTAGAAGCGGCCCGGCAGCGTGCCAATCTCGAACTTGTGGTGATACTCGAAGTACTTGATGACGAGGAAGCCGACGGCCATCACCAGCGTGAGGCCAATCTGCACCGCGACCATCTTGTTCTTCCCCTCCTTCGCGTAGTGCACCGCGAGCGCCGCGGTGAGCGAGGAGGTGATGAGCACCACCGTATTAACGGTGCCCAGCGTCAGGTCCAGGCTGCGGCTGGCGGCGGCCCACGCCTCCGGGAAGAGGAAGCGGTAGACGCCGTAGCAGATGAAGAGGCCGGCGAAGAGCAGGATTTCCGTCGCCAGGAACAGCCACATGCCCAGTCGCGCGGCGTGGTTCTGCACCTCGAGCGAGGCGAAGTGGCCGGCGAGCCGGGGGACGGGCAGGGCGGCGCCCCCGGCGGCGTGAGAACTAGACTGCATCGGGCACCTCGGCCTTCTTGGGGTCCACGTAGAAGTGGGGCTCTTCCGGGAACTCCGGCTGCGGCCCCACGAAGTTGTGGGTCGGCGGCGGAGACTCGGACAGCCACTCGTAGCCCTTGCTGCGCCACGGGTTCTTGCCGGACGCCTTGCCGTAGATCAGGGCGTACGTCAGGTACATGGCGATGATGATGAACCCGAACGCCAGCAGCGTCGCGCCGGCCGTGGAGGCCACGTTCAGCGCCTGGAAGCGCTCCGGGTACTCGTAGTAGCGCCGCGGCATGCCGTTGTTGCCCAGCAGGAACTGGGGAATGAACGTGGCGTTGAAGCCCAGGATGATGAGCGCCGCGGCCACCAGACCCCAACCCTCGTGGTACGTGCGCCCGAACATCTTCGGGAACCAGTAGTGGAGGGCGGCCAGGAAGGCCATGATGGTCGCGCCCACCATGATGAAGTGGAAGTGCGCCACCACGAAGTAGGTGTCGTGCCAGGCGACGTCCAGCGACACCGTGCCCAGCGCGATGCCTGTCATGCCACCGAACACGGTGAAGAACAGGAAGCCGCAGAAGTAGGCGAAGGGCGTCTTGAACTCGACCGCGCCCTTGTAGACGGTGCCCACCCAGTTGAAGACCTTGATGGCGGTGAACACGCCCACAATCATGGTCAGCACGCCGAACAGGCCGCCCGCGAAGGTGGACTGGCCAGACACGAACATGTGGTGGCCCCACGCGAAGAAACCCACGAAGGCGATGCCCAGGCTGGAGTACGCCACCGCGCGGTAGCCGAAGATGTTCTTGCGGCTGTAGGTCGCGACGACCTCGCTCATCACGCCGAAGGACGGCAGCACCATGATGTACACGGCCGGGTGGCTGTAGAACCAGAACAGGTGCTGGAAGAGCACCGGGTCACCGCCGCGCGCCGGGTCGAACATGCCGAACCCGAACAGGTTCTCCACCGTCACCAGGACCAGCAGCAGGCCGATGACCGGCGTGGCCAGCACCTGGATGCAGCTGGTGGCGTAGATGGCCCACACGAACAGCGGCATCTTGAACCAGGTGATGCCCGGTGCGCGCATCGTGTGGCACGTCACGATGAAGTTGATGCCCGTGACGATGGAGCTGAACCCGATGATGAACGCACCGAACAGCACCGGCGCCACCGTGGTCGTCGTGTGCGCGCTGTACGGGGTGTAGAACGTCCAGCCCGTGTCCAGGCCGCCGTTGAGCATGCCCCACAGCGCGAGCACCGCGCCGGCCAGGTAGATGTAGAGCGACAGCAGGTTCAGCCGGGGGAAGGCCACGTCCTTGGCACCCAGCATCAGCGGCAACATGAAGTTGCCGAAGACGGCGGGGATGGCCGGAATCATGAACAGGAAGATCATGACCAGGCCATGGAGCGTGAACGTACGGTTGTACGTCATCGCGTCCATGATGGTCGGGCCCGGCGTCAGCAGCTCCACCCGGATGAGCAGCGCGAAGATGCCGCCCACGAGGAAGAACAGCAGGACCCAGAACAGGAACATGAGCCCGATACGCTTGTGGTCAACCGTCAGCAGCCACGATTTGATGGTGGTGCCGTCAACCAGGTAGTTCGGGTGGTGGTCGTGATGCTCCTCGGGCGCGGGGGTGGCGCCCGGGGCTGCAATGCTACTGGATGGCGTCATAGGCGGGTCCCTCGGAGGCGCCCTCACGGACGTTCGGAGTGCGAAGCGACTTGATGTACTCGACGATGGCGGCCGTCTCCGGGCCCTGCAGCTTGCCCTGGTAGGTCGGCATCACGTTCTGGTAGCCCGCCACCAGGTGGGCGCCCGGGTCCATCATCGACTGGGTGATATAGGCCTCGTCCACGCGGATGGTCTGCCCGTCATCGAGCTTCTCCACGCGGTCGTACATGCCCAGGAAGGTCGGGCCGATGTGCTGCGAGCCGTCCACCGAGTGGCACTTGAGGCAGCCCTGGGTGCCCGCGAGCACCTGGCCCTGCTCCACCATGCGCGCCACCGGCGGCACCAGGGAGTTGTCCGCCAGCGCGTCCTGACGGTCCTGCAGACGGCCGCGGCGCTGCTCCTGGATCCAGTTCTCGTACTCCTCCTGCGGGAGCACGACGACCTCGGCCAGCATCTTCGAGTGCGACAGGCCGCAGTACTCGGTGCACAGCACCTGGTACGTGCCCGGCTTGGTCGCCTCGAACCAGATCTGCGTGTAGCGGCCCGGGAGCGCATCCATCTTGATGCGGAAGGCCGGCACGTAGAAGGAGTGCAGCACGTCACGCGAGGTGATGAGCAGACGCACCGGACGGTTTACCGGTACGTGCAGCACGTTCACCCCGTTGGGGCCCTCCGGGTAGGAGAACTTCCACATCCACTGCTTGCCCATGACGTAGACATCCATCGAGTCCTTGGGCGGCGTGGTGACCCACGTGAAGTCCCGGAACCCGATACCGAACCAGGCCAGGAAGAACACGAGGGGAACGGAGACGAAGAGGAACTCCGTCTTCAGGGTGGGGACGATGTACTCCGTCGCCTGCGCCGGGAGGCGGCGGCGGTAACGGAAGAAGAAGAACAGGGCCGCCAGACCGACCGCCGTCGACATCACCATCGTCGTACCCACGACGAAGTGATGCAGCGAGTCGATGCGTTCCGCGAACGTGGACGCGGCCTCCGGGAGGAACAGGATATTGTTGAGAAGCTCGCTCATGCCGCCGCGCCTTTCTTCAGCTCGCGCCTCCAGAAGTAGATCAGCATCGTCGCCAGGGCGCAGAACACGGCTATGCCGCCCAGGCGGATGAACCCGAAGATGTAGAAGCCATACCGCCGACTGGCGGTGTCATACTTGAAGCAGGACAGGATGATCTGATCGAAGCTGGTACCCACGCGGCCATTGGCCGCCTCCAGCAACGCCAGCTTCATGTCCGAGGGGGGAAACGTCGTCCCGTAGAGATACCGGGAGATGCTGCCTTCCGGCGTGAGCACGTGCACCACGGCTGCGTGGGCGTACTGCTTCGTGCTCTCGTCGTAGGTGTACTTGAAGCCCAGGGCGTCGGCGAGCCGGCGGATTTCCGCGTCCGTGCCGGTCAGGAAGTGCCAGGGGGCCGTCTCCGGCTTGCCCATGGACTGCAGGTGCCGTCGCCGCCGCTCCATGCTCTGGGCGGGCGTGTCGTCAGGGTCGATGCTGACGGTAACGGCTTCGTAGTCCTTGCCCAGCTCGAGCCCGAGCTCCTTCATGGACTGCACCTGGGCGTTGAGCACCAGGTTACAGAGCATGGGACAGTTGTAATAGACGAGCGTCAGCAGGGTGGGCCGCGCCTTCGGCACCACGTCGCCCAGGCGCACCTCGCGCCCGGAGGCGTCGAGGAAGCGGGTGTCCATGGGCACCAGCTCCCCCAGATGCTCCTGCACGTCCACACCCTGGATGGGGGGCGGCAGGTCCTGCTGTGCCTCCAGGATGGCCCGGGGCGTCTTCCCGGCACCTGGCATGGCGAAGGCTGGCACCGCGACGGCCAGCACCAGCGCCGCCGCGGCGAGGAAGCCCGCGCGGCAGGCGCGCGGAAGGATGTAGGAGCGGGTGGACATCATTGCAGGACGGCTCTTACGACAGGGGAGCGGTGAAGGCTACTGCTGCGGTGCCGGAGGCGTCTGCCCGGGAGTGGTCTCCGGGGTAGGCGTGGGGGTCGGAGCAGGGGGCGGGTTGCGCTTCTGCTCGATGACCGTCTTCATCGCGTCGTCGATGCCGGGGTGCTGCTTCACCCCCGGCTCGTTACCCCAGCCGGCGCGCAGCGCCTGGTCCTGGCCGCTGATCTTGTCCACGGCGTGCCAGTCCTGCTCGAACAGGCGCTGGTTGACGATGCCCACCTCGTACTGCCCCATCGCCGCGGGACGCGGCGGCGGACCCTCCGGCTGGATGTCAGCCATCGTCCGGACCTGGATGGTGTAGGCCCAGACGATGCCCACCGCGAAGATGGCGAGCGCACCCACGCCGACGCCCACCACCTTGCCCATGACCAGGTGGTCTTCTTCCGCCGCCACGCCGTGCGCGCCGACGATGACGCGCGACTCGAGCTCAACCTGGGTCTTCTTCATGGCTGCACGTACCTCAAGGACTCGGCGATGTAGGGGTCCTTCACCGTGAGCGTGTAGTGGCCACGCGCCAGGTAGAGGGCGAAGCCCACCGCGATACCGCCCACTCCGAAGAAGGCCGTGAGCAGCGACCAGTGGAACGTCGGGCCCG
The DNA here is from genome assembly GCF_006518205.1 of Myxococcus sp. CA005. NCBI lineage: Bacteria > Pseudomonadati > Myxococcota > Myxococcia > Myxococcales > Myxococcaceae > Myxococcus > Myxococcus sp. CA005. The sequence goes on from NZ_SRLV01000072.1 coordinate 8,736, forward strand.
CGTCACCGGTCAGCGCCGGCCACACCAGCCAGTACAGGTCCACCGCGTGGATGATGAGCAGGTACACGGCCACCACGGCCAGCTTCCGAGGCTGCAGCTTCAGCTTGCGCGACAGCAGGATGCCGAAGGGCAGCAGGAAGTGGAGGAAGAACAGGGCGATGGACATCGACCGCCACGGGCCGAACATGCGCAGGCCGTACCAGGGCGCCTCTTCCGGGATGTTCGCGATCCACACCAGCATGAACTGGGAGAAGGCGATGTAGGCCCAGAACGCGGTGAAGGCGAGCATCAGCTTGCCGAGGTTGTGGAAGTGGTCCAGCTTCACGACGCTGCCGTAGAGGTCCTTGCCCTGGGCGCTCACCGTGACGATGGTCAGGATGCAGAAGGCCGCCAGGAAGCTTCCGGCGAAGTAATAGACGCCGAAGATGGTCGACTGCCAGAGCGGCGTGAGGCTCATCAGCCAGTCGAAAGAAGCGAACGTGATGGTGAGGGCAAGGAACGGCAGCACACCCGGAGAGAACTTGCGCTGCTTCACCGTGAAGTCGAGTCCACCCTCGGTGTCCTGCTTCAGGCTCCACGACCGCAGCCGCCAGGCCGCGAACGTCCACACGCCGAAGTAGATGATGTGGCGAATGCCCACGCCGGGGGGGAAGGACAGGTGGTTGTTCAGGTACCCGTGCTGCTTGTGGCTCAGGTGCTCCAGTTCCAGGCTGGAGTATCCCTTGGTCAGCTCGGAGCCTTCCCACCAGGGGTAGAGGTAGGTGGCCATGGCCAGCAGCGGCAGGGCCAGCACGAAGAACACCGGAATCACCGCGGAGGCCGTCTCCATCGTCCGGCGCAGCACGATGAGCCACTTGGCCTTCGCCGTGTGGAAGATGGCCTGCATGATGAGGAAGGCGACGCTGATGCCCACCCAGTAGGTGAAGCCAATCAGATAGGCGTGCGCCGTCTCACCCTTGGCGTCGGTGGCGAAGAAGCCACCCAGCGTGGCCAGGAGGCAGAGAATGCCCACGGCGAACGCGGGCACCATGAGCTTCGGCGTGCCGGTGTACGGCCCGAAGTTGGTGTGCGAGTTGGTGACGGGGGGACTCATCGGTTCTCCTGCGGAACGGGCTGCTGGCCGTCCGTGCGGGTATTGCGGGCCGTCTGGAGTGCGCGGACGTAGGCGACCACGGCCCAGCGCTCGCGCAGGTCGAGCTCACCGGAGAAGGACGGCATCACGCCGTAGCCCTCGTTGATGGCCACGTAGAAGTGGCCGTCCGACTTGCTCTCCAGGTCCAGCAGCGAGGGAGGCAGGCGCAGGGCCATGTTCTCCGCGACGATGCTGTTTCCATCGCCGAGCACGCCGTGACACTGCGAGCAGACGATGTTGTACTTCTTCTGACCCAGGGTCAGCAGGTTCTGGTCCACCGTGATGGGCAGGTGGGCCACCGGCTGGCCGGCGCTGCGGCCGGTGAGGGCCACCTGGCGCTGGGTCGGGTCCTTGAGCTCGGGGAGCTTCTCGAAGCGCTCACGCGGAACCGTGCCCACGGGAGGCGTGCGCATGGCGCGACCGTCCGCCCAGAAGTCGGACGCCTCGTAGTACTCGTACTTCGCCTGGTGCTCCATGCGCTGGAGGAACTCCGAGCTGACGTTGCAGCCCGTGAGCGTGGCGAGTCCGGCGGCGGGGATGAGCCACCTCATTCCTTCTCTCCCGTGACGAGGGTCACCTGGGTCGCGCCCAGGGCCTTGAGCTGATCCATGACCGGCGCCGCGTCCGTGCCCGTCGCCTGGGGCACGCTCAGCCAGTAGCCGTGCGTGGAGGCGGTGCGGAACTCCTCGGACTCGAAGACGGGGTGGTACGGCTGGGGCAGGCGGCTGAGCCCCAGCAGACCGAAGAAGATGCCGAAGGCGGCGAACAGCACCCCCAGCTCGAACGTGATGGGCACCCACGCCGGCAGCGACAGCAGCGGGCGACCGCCGATGTTGAGCGGGTAGTCGATGGTGTTCATCCACGTCTGCATGGCCAGCGCCGTGGCCACGCCCGTCAGGCCGCCGCACAGGGCGATGAAGGGCACGCGCGAGGGCGGCAGACCCAGGGCCTCCGACCCGCCGTGCAGCGGGTACGGAGAGTAGGTGTCCATTCCCTCGAAGCCCTTCTCCCGCATCTGGCGGGTGGCGGTCACGAGGGCGTCCGGCGTCGAGAACTCCGCCAGGACCCAGGAATCGAGAACGGTGGCTTCCATGGCTCTTAGTGAGCTCCGTGGGTGAGGGTGCCGGCGCCGGCAAGCGCATCATCAGAGCCGTGCTGGTGAGCGGCGTGCTTGAGCTCGAGCTGGAGCTCCTTCACTTCGCTGATGGCGACCGCGGGCACGAACTTGAGGAACAGGAGGAACAGGGTGCCGAACAGGCCCAGCGTGCCGATGTAGATGGACCAGTCCACCCACGTCGGGGTGTAGATGCCCCAGGAGGACGGCAGGAAGTCCTGGCTCAGCGAGGTGACGATGATGATGAACCGCTCGCACCACATGCCGATGTTCACCGCGATGGACGCCACCCACATGATGGCGATGTTGGTGCGGCACTTCTTGAACCAGAAGATGTTCGGGGTGATGACGTTGCAGGCGATCATCAGCCAGTACACGCCGGCGTAGGGGCCCGTGGCGCGGTTCACGTAGAAGGTCCAGAGCTCGTACTGGTTCTGCGAGTACCAGGCGACGAAGTGCTCCATCAGGTACCCATAGGAGACGAGCAGACCCGTCGCCAGGATGACCTTGTTCATGTTCTCCAGGTGGCGGTCCGTGATGACGTCCCGCAGACCCAGGTACTTGCGCGCCGGGATGATGAGCGTGATCACCATCGCGAAGCCGCTGAACACGGCGCCGGCCACGAAGTAGGGCGGGAAGATGGTGGCGTGCCAGCCGGGCAGCAGGGAGACGGCGAAGTCGAACGAAACGATGGTGTGCACGGACACCACGAGCGGCGTGGAGAGACCGGCCAGCAGCAGGTACGCAATCTTGTAGTTGTGCCAGTGCCGACCGGAGCCGCGCCAACCGAGCGCGAACAGGCCGTAGATGGTCCGCTGGAGCTTCGTCTTGGACGAATCACGCAGCGCCGCCAGGTCCGGGATGAGGCCCACGAACCAGAAGAGCGCGGACACCGTGAGGTACGTCGAGATGGCGAACACGTCCCACACCAGCGGCGAGCGGAACTGCGGCCACGCGCCCAGGGTGCTGGGGTAGGGGAACAGCCAGAAGGCGAACCAGGGACGGCCGGTGTGCAGCAGTGGGAACAGACCGGCGCACATGACGGCGAACAGCGTCATGGCTTCCGCGAACCGGTTGATGCTCGTGCGCCACTTCTGCTGGAAGAGCAGGAGGATGGCGGAGATGAGCGTACCGGCGTGGCCGATACCGACCCACCAGACGAAGTTGATGATGTCGAACGCCCAGCCGACAGGCTGGTTGTTACCCCACACGCCGATACCGCGGGCCAGCGTGTAGGTGACACCGATGACGAGCAGGCCCAGGGCGCTGAGCGACAGGCCGAAGAGCATGAACCAGCCCTTGCCCGGCTTGCGCCAGACATGGTCCAGCAGCGTCTCGTTCAGGGTCGCGTCGTCATGGTGCGGCGCGACGAGGGGTCGTGGCTCGAGCGGGTCGTGATACGTGGTGGAAGCAGTTTCAGCCATGGCTTAGTGGCTCCCTTGGTTCGCAGCGGCGGACGCGGCGGGCTCGAGGGCGGGGTTGGGATTGCGGACGCGGATGAGGTGCGCGGTGCGCGGGCGGGTGCCCAGCTCGTGGAGCAGCTTGTACGCGCGCTCGTCCTCGTGGAGCTGCGTGACGCGCTGCTGCGGGTCGTTGAGGGAGCCGAAGGTGATGGCCTGCGTGGGGCAGGTCTGCTGGCAGGCCGTCTGCAGCTCCTTCTCATTGATGAGGCGCTTCTCGACGCGGGCGTCGATGCGCACTCGCTCGATGCGCTGGACGCAGTACGTGCACTTCTCCATCACGCCGCGGTTGCGGACGGTGACGTCCGGGTTCATCAGCATCTTCTCGGTGGCCGTCTTGTCCGCCGTGTAGTGCAGGTAGTTGAACCGGCGCACCTTGTACGGGCAGTTGTTCGAGCAGTACCGGGTGCCGACGCAGCGGTTGTACACCATGTCGTTGAGGCCCTCGTCCGAGTGCACGGTGGCGTTCACCGGGCAGACGTACTCGCACGGGGCCTTCTCGCAGTGCACGCACATCACCGGCTGCATGACCATCCGGGGGTCGCTCTCGCTGCCCTCGAAGTAGCGGTCGATGCGCAGCCACTGCATCTCACGGCTCACGGAGACCTGCTGCTTGCCCACGACGGGGATGTTGTTCTCCGCCTGGCAGGCAATCACGCACGCGCTGCAACCGGTGCAGCGGGACAGGTCGATAGCCATGCCCCACTTGTAACCCTGGGGGTTGCTGGGGCCCTTGTTGTAGTCGAAGGCCGGCAGGTTGTCCTGGACGCCGAACTTCAGCTCGCTCTTGACGCGGTGGAGCGTGTGCTGCGTCGCGATGGACGGGTTCTTCAGCTCGGACAGCGGCATGTCCAGCGCCAGCGGGCGGTTCTCCATCCGCCAGTGCGTCTGGGTCAGGCTGAACTTGTAGCTGCCGCGCACCTTGGTGAGCGTGGCGCCGCCGTCGAACCAGGGGGCCTTCACGGTGCGCACCGCGTTGGCGTTGAAGCCCACCGCCTTGGCCACCTGTTCGTGCAGGCCGTCACGGCCGTAGCCCAGCGACATCGTCACCGTGTCGTCCGCGTGGCCGGGGGTAATCCAGACCGGCACGGTCAGCTTGCGGCCGCCGTAGGTCAGCTCCGCCAGGTCACCGGGCTCGAGGCTCAGCCTCTTGGCGGTCTCCGGGCTCAGCAGCGCGGCGTTGTCCCAGGTCATCTTGGTGATGGGGTCCGGGAGCTCCTGCAGCCAGGAGTTGTTGCCGAAGCGGCCGTCGAAGATCTTGTAGTCGTAGACGAAGTTGATCTCGAGCTCGCCCGTGGCGGGGGCCGTGTAGCCCGTCACCAACGAGGAGGCGGCGCCGAAGTCCGGAGCGCCCTGCGCCGGAGCGGCCTGCGTGCCGGGGATGGCACCGTCCGACACCCAGCTCTCCCAGTGGGCCTCGAAGTTAGCCTGGCCCTCGGACTGAGCCTGCCAGTAGTCGCGCAGCATCTGGTACGCGGGGCGGTAGGGCTCGTCGAGGAACATCGCCAGCAGCTCGGACTCCGGCACGCCATTGTAGAGCGGCTGGATGAGCGGCTGGGCAATGGCCACGGTGCCGTCGAACGAACGGCCGTCGCTCCACGTCTCCAGCGGGTGCGTCGCGGGGACGAACCAGTCGGCGTACTGGCTGGTCTCGTCCTCGTAGAGGCCCGTGTAGAGAACGGTGAGGTTGCCGCGGTTGGGGTTGGTCGCCGGGTCCAGCAGCTCCTTCAGACCCGTGTCCGCCGGAACCGAGAACACCGGGTTCCAGCTGGTGATGACCAGCGTGTCCACGCGGCCCGCCGTGATGTCCTCCACCAGCGCGCGGACCTGGCTCAGGCCCTCCTGCTCCGCGATGGACGACTGCACGTACTTCACCGTGGTGCCGGTGTTGCCCAGCGCGGCGTTGATGGCGTGGGCCAGCGCGTGGACCGCCGCCGGCTGACGCTCACCCGCGACCACCAGGGTGCGGCCCGGCTGCGCGGCGCGCAGGTCCGCGACGACGGCCTGCACCCACGCGTTGTGGTCCGACTTCAGCGACGCCTTGTTGGCGGCGGCGCCAGCCAGCGAGGCGGCGGGGCCACCCACGGCCTGGGCAACGGCGGCGGCGACCGCGAGCACGTCCTGCGACTTCACGCGCAGGCGGTGGTCGGCCATGCCGCCGGTGATGGAGAAGCGGGCCTCGGCCACGTAGAGCCGGTTGAGCGGACCGTTGTTCGGGTCGCGGCGGTTGGCGAACTGGCGCGCGTAGCCCAGGTTCTCCGGGCGGCTCTCCAGGAAGTCCGCGTCCAGCGACAGGACGATGTCCGCCTGGGCGAAGTCGTAGACGGCCGAAACGGGCTGTCCGCCGAAGAGCGCGCGGGTCGCCTCGTCCTGCGTGTCGTGCGTCTGCGCGGTGTAGCTGTGGAAGCGCGCGTTCGGCAGCTTCTTCAGGATGCGGCTGCGCAGGTCGCCGGTCAGCGGCGAGTTGCCGGGCTCGGACAGGAAACGCACGCGGCTGCCACCGTCATTGGCGGCGGCCTTGCTGGCGGCGTTGACCAGCTCCTCGCGCAGGACGCGGAGGGCGCGGGGGCTCTTGCCCTGACGGAGCACGCGGGCGCGGCTCGGGTCGTACAGGGACAGGAGGAACGCCTGCTCCCAGGGGCCAGCGGCGCCCTGGTTGACCGGGTGGTCCGGGTTGCCCTCGATCTTCACGGGGCGACCCTCGCGGGCGGTGATGAGCAGACCGGAGGTGTGACCGGCCAGCGTCATGCCGGACGCGTAGTGGAGCGGGTTGCCCGGGACGAGCTCGGGGGGCGTCTTGGTGTACGGCAGGATGCGCTCATCCACCGGACGGGTGCTGCACGCCGTGGCGCCGGCCAGGGCCAGCGAGGCGCCCAGCAGGTGCATGAACTCGCGGCGGGCGAAGCCCGTGGGAGCCAGGTCCGCGCCGACGGGGAACTCCGGCCGCGTCGCTTCCAGGTAGTCGGGCGTGCCGAGCTTCTCCTCCAGGCTGCGCCAGTACGTCTGGCCATAGCCGGGCTCGGAGGGGGAGGCGTTGGCGGCCGCGTGCTCGAGCGCCTCGCCGACAACGTCGGACCTGGCGGCAGGCCGGTCCGTGACGACCGGGAGCGCGAAGGAGGAGGGGGTATCCTGCGACGGGGCGCCGTCGCGCTTCGTGTTCATCGGTGGCATGTGGAGCAGCTCTCGCGCGAGTGGACGTCGTACGCTTCAGCCAACTGGCGGCCAAGCTCAGCGGCCTTGGCCTTGTCTTCGGGCGGGGTCCACGTCATGGACGTGATGAACTCCGCCGGGCGCAGGTGGGGCTCCGGATTGCGGTGGCAATCCAGGCACCAGGCCATGGTGAGCGGCGCGGCCTGCTCCACGGCGGCCATCTGGTCGACGCGGCCGTGGCAGGTGGCGCAGCCAACGCCCTTGGCCACGTGGATGGAGTGGTTGAAGTAGACGAAGTCCGGCAGGTTGTGCACGCGGACCCAGGGGATGGGCTGGTCGGAGAAGAACGCCTTGCGGACCTCGGTGAGGTACGGGCTCTTGTTCCAGACCTGTGCGTGGCAGGACATGCACACCGTGGTGGAGGGGATGCCCGCGGAGGGCGACTCCTCGACCGACCAGTGACAGTACCGACAGTCAATCTGCTCATCACCCGCGTGGTGGCGGTGATCGAACTCGATCGGCTGTTCAATGGGCCGCTGCTGGCCAGTGACGTACGGCGAGCGCACGTAGGCCATGAGACCGCCGATACCGATGGCGGGCACGGCAAGGAGCGCCGCGGCGGACAGCCGCGACACCGTGTTCGTCCAACGTGGGAAGAGAGGGCCGCTCATACCTGGACCATGGGCAAGGGGGCTTCGACAACAGCACTCGTGAAGGGAACGAAAGGCGAGGCGTGGGCGTTACCGGGCACAGGGAGCGGAGGGGCATTCCCGGCCCCACTGGGGCGGGTGGGCGGTAGCTCCTGGCGCACTGAAGGCGAAGCGGACACGTCCAACGAAACCTCTATTAGTAATACCGTGGGCGGGGCCCTCCTCCTCTCCCTGCCCTAATGCGGCGCGGGACCATCGGGCATCGACACGGCAGTGTCAACCATTCTGATATGGCGGCACGGGGATACCACTTCCTCGTGCGAGGGCGGAAAGTCGCGGTCGCGCGGTGATGAATCTCTCTTCTGGAGGGAGGTAGGGACGATTGAGCAAAGCACCCGTCGGGGAGGATCACTCCGGGTGTTTCACGGCTCTTCGTCGGTCTCCGGCTTCCGCCAGTGCGCGAGGCGCCGGGCCAGAAGCCTTTCCACCAGCTCCCGGGCGCGTGCGTCCCGGTGATAACGGGCGTCGTGCCGGGTGCCCTTGCCCTGATTGCACCGGGCGCAGGCCAGACCCAGGTTGGTCAGCGCCTCGGTGCCCCCGGCCGTCTTTGGCAGGATGTGCTCGATGGTGGCGCGGCTGATCGGCTCGCCATCCAGGCCGACCCATAGGTGTGCGTTACAGTGCAAGCACTTGCCGAGCCACGCCTCGCGGTCCCGGTGGTTGGCGCGCTCGAAGGTATTATCCGTTTCGATGATACCCAGTATCTTCCGACGCTTGGCCTGACTCACCCTACACCTCGACGATTGCGGGGCCGGCGAGGGCGAAGATGCGATCGCCGGCGCGGCGGGAGACGTTGACGCCACCGGTGAAGGCGCTGAAGGCCGGGAGCACGCCCACGTCGCGTCCCACATGGAAACAGGGGAGACGCAGTGTGTCGCTCTTGCCGCCCAGTCGCACCATGGGGTGAAGGTGACCTGCCCACACGTAGCGGCCTGACATGGACTGTGGGTGATGGGCGAAGCGGAAGGGGCCTTCGTCGGCGTGGGACTCGCGGACGTCCAGGCGCCAGCGCCCGGGCAGCGTCTCCACGTGCCGATCATGGTTGCCCCGCACCAGGACGCACTCCACCGACGCGTGGGACTCCCGCCACAGGGCCAGCCGGTCCACCAGGGCGGGGGTGAGGCCCTGGCGGGAGTGGATGAGGTCCCCCAGCAGGAGCAGGCGGCGGGCACCGGTGGTGGTGAGCGCCGCGGACAGGCGGGCCAGGTCGTCCTCCAGCACGCCGGTGGGCAGGGGGATGCCGTGCTGCTGGAAGCTCTCCGTCTTGCCCCAGTGCAGGTCCGCCACGGCCAGGGTGCGGGTGTCGGGCCAGTAGAGGGCGCGCTCCGGGAGCAGCTCCAGCAGGGTGCCCTCTATGCGGACCTGGCATCTTCGCGAGTCCATCGCTCCTTCAATCGCTCCACCCGCTCCAGCAGGGACTCGCTCGACAGGCTCGCGCTGATGCGCTCGACGACGAGCGGGAAGCCCAGGGGCGTGGGCCGGCGGACATGGATGCGCTCCACGGGCGCGGCTTGAAGCCGCTCCAAGGTCCGCTCCAGGCGCCCCTCCTCGAATTGTTGCTCCAGCACCTCCCGGCGGGCCTGGACGAGCAGGAGGTTGTCGGGGTCGTATTTGATGAAGACGTCGTGCAGCAGCGACGCGCTGGCCTGGACCTGCCGCGAGGACTTGCGCGCGCCGGGCAGGCCCGGCAGCACCAGCCCGGCGATGCGGGCGATGTCGCGGAACTGGCGCTTTGACAGCTCGCCGACGTTGACGCTCTCCAGGACGTCCGCCTCCAGACGCTCGCGGGTGAAGAGCGCGGGGTGCAGCGCCTCCTCGAAGGGGAAGGGCGTGGGCGTGAGCAGCTCCAGGCCATAGTCATTCACCGACAGGGTGAAGGTGGCCTTGCGCAGGCGCGTCAGCCGCAGTGCCAGCAGCGCCGCCAGTCCTTCGTGCACCAACCGTCCTTCAAAGGGATAGAGGAAGAGATGGTGCCCGTCGCGCGTCTGGCACGTCTCCGCCAGTAGGATGTCCGCCGCGGGGATGCGGGACAGGCGGGCCTGCGCGTCCAGCACGGGCCAGGCCGCGGCCAGTTCGTCCGACGTGACGTCGCCGTGGCGCGCGGTGTCCAGCGTGCGCCGAACGGCCGCGGCCAATGAGCCGGACAAGGGCAGGCGGCTGCCGCCCCAGCGCGGCGTCTGGGTGACTTTCGTCTTCGCGGGCCGCACGTAGGCGGTCATGTCCTGGATGCGGCTGAACTCCAGCTTCTTCCCCGCGAAGATGAAGGTGTCGCCCGGCTTGAGGCGGCTGACGTAGGACTCCTCCACGCTGCCCAGGCGCCCTCCGCTCCAGTAACGCAGTTGCACCACCGCGTCGGAGGTGATGGTGCCGATGTTGAGGCGGTGCATGCGGGCCACGCGCGCGTCCGCGACGACGCAGCGGCCCTCGTGCTCCACCACGCGCCGGAACTCCGGGTAGGCGCGCAGTGTCGGGCTGCCTTCGCGGACCAGGGACAAAGTCCACGCGAACTCCTCGTCGGTGAGGCCGGCGAAGGCCGCCGCGGTGCGCACCTCGTCTCGCAGGGCGTCGGGCGTGAAGCCGCCGCCCAACGCGCACGTCACCAGGTGCTGCGCCAGGACGTCCAGCGGCTTGTCCGGCGGCGTGCGGGCCTCCACCTCGCGGCGCAGGAGCGCGTCCTTGGCGGCGGCCATCTCCACCAGCTCCAGCGCGTGCGTGGGGACGAAGAGGATGTGACACGTGGCGCCCGGGCGGTGGGCGCTGCGGCCCGCGCGCTGCATCGTGCGGCCAATGCCCTTGGGACTGCCCACCTGTACCACGCGCTCCACCGGGCCGAAGTCCACGCCCAGGTCCAGCGACGAGGTGCACACCACGATGCGCAGCGAGCCTTCCTTGAGGCCGCTCTCCACGCGCTCGCGCTCCTCGCGGTCGATGGAGCCATGGTGGAGCGCGATGAGGTGCTCCCACTCCGGGCGGGCGAAGCGCAGGCCTTCGAACCAGCGCTCGGCCTGGGAGCGCGTATTGGTGAAGATGAGCGTGGAGCGCTCCGCGTCCAGCCACGCGCCCACGCGGGCCAGCATGGAGAAGCCCAGGTGGCCCGCCCAGGGGAACGCATCCACGGACTCGGGCAGCAATGTCTCGACAACGACGGGCCGCTCCAACGCCGCGTTCACAATCGTGGGCGTCTGGCCGGTGCCCACGGCGTGACGGGCGGCCTCTTCCAGATTGGCCAGCGTGGCGGACAGCGCCCAGGTGCGCAGGCCCGGCGCGAAGTGGCGCAGGCGGGCCTGCGCCAGCTCCAACTGCGAACCCCGCTTGGAGCCGAGAAGCTCGTGCCATTCATCGACGATGACGGAGCGCAGTGACGCGAACAGCTCCGGGGCCCGCTCATGCGTGAGCAGGACGCACAGCGACTCCGGCGTGGTGATGAGCACCTGCGGCAGGCGCTCCCGCTGACGCTGGCGCACCGACGAGGACGTGTCGCCGGTGCGGCTCTCCACGGTGATGTCCGCGTCCAGCACGGTGAGGGGCTCCCTCAACGCCTTCTCCACGTCCCGGGACACCGCGCGCAGCGGCGTCACGTAGAGGAGTTGAAGCCCTGGCTGTCCATTCGCCGCGACGTCCGCGAGCGGACCCAGGTAGGCCGCGTACGTCTTGCCCGCGCCGGTGGGGACGTGGATGAGCCCGCTTTCGCCGCGCGCATGGGCGGCCCAGGCTTCTTCTTGAAATGGATAGGGCGTCCACCCCTTCGCGCGGAACCAGCCGCGCAGCCGCTCCAGCGGTGGTTCATTCGTTTGAACTCGAGTCGATGCGCGCTGGATGCGGGGGCGCCTGGGCTTGGACGGTGCCTCTGCGTTCAGAGGCTCGGTGGTGGCGCGCAGGGCCTTGCGACTGGCGGCAATCTGCGCCCGCAGCGAGCGGGGTCTACCCGCTGGCATGGAGCAGCTCCTTGAGTGAGTCCAGCGTGTCCGCGTCCTGCGGCTTCTTGTCCGTCCGCCAGCGGGCGATTCGAGGGAAGCGCAGCGCGACGCCCGACTTGTGACGCGGCGAGGACTGGATGCCCTCGAAGTGCAGTTCGAACACCTGTTCAGGTTCCACCGAGCGCACGGGGCCGTACTTCTCCCGCGTGTGCGCGCGAATCCACCGGTCCAGCCGGCCAATCTCCGCGTCCGTCAGGCCGGAGTACGCCTTCGTCACGGGCTGGAGCTCCGTGCCGTTCCACACCGCGAAGGTGTAGTCGGTGTACAGCGACGAGCGCCGACCGTGGCCCGGATGCGCGTACAGCAACACCGCGTCCACCGTGAACGGGTCAATCTTCCACTTCCACCAGTCGCCCCGCTTGCGCCCTGTGAGGTACGGCGACTCCAGGCGCTTGAGCATGAAGCCCTCGACGTTGCGCTCTCGCGCTTCGCCCCGCGCGGTGGCCAGGTCCTCCCAGGTCGCCGCTTGCACGACGGGGGAGACGGGGAGCCGAGGCACGTCTTCCAACAGCGCCTCCAGCTTCGCGCGCCGCACGCGCAGCGGCTGGCTCCGGAGGTCCTCGCCTCCCAGCTCCAGCATGTCGTAGGCGAGGTAGGCCGCGGGCGCTTCGGCCAGCACCTTGGGCGTCAGTTTCTGCCGGCCGATGCGCCGCTGGAGCTGGGCGAAGGGCAGGGGCCTTCCGTCCGCGTAGGCCAACACCTCGCCGTCCAGCACCGTGCCCTCGGGTAGCGCGGCGGCGGCGTCCGCGATTTCGGGGAAGCGCTCGGTGATGAGCTCCTCGCCGCGGCTCCACAGGTGCACGCTGCCCTTGCGGTGGATGAGCTGGCCCCGGATGCCATCCCACTTCCACTCCACCTGCCATTCCGCCCGGTCGCCCAGGTCCCCTGGTGGCTGCTCCAGCGGCGACGCGAGATAGAAGGGGTAGGGCCGGGAGCTGTCGCTATCCGACACGTCCTGGGACACGAGCTGCCGGAAGAAGGTGGGCGAGGGCGTCCACGTCCCCATCAGCCGGTGCGCCACGCTGGGCGCGGGCAGGCCCGCCACCTGCGCCACCGCGCGGACCACCAGCGTGGAGGACACGCCCACCCGCAGTTCGCCGGTGAGCATCTTGTTGAGCAGGAACAATTCACGCCGGGGCATGGCGTGCCACCAGGAAACCACCTGCTCGCGTTGCCCGGCGGCGTCCAGTTGACGCAGCGGCAACAGGCGTTGCTCCAGCCAGACGGACAGGGGCAGCTCCTCGGTCCGCGCCGGGCGCTCACGGGCGTCCAGCAGCAGGGCAATCACCTCCGCCAGGTCACCCACGGAGGCGTAGACCTCCTCGAAGAGCCAACTGGGGATGCGGGTCAGCTCCTGCGTCCACCCCACCAGCAGCTTCGTGGGAATCAGCCGCTTCAGCTTCTGCCCCGTGAGGAAGTAGAGCGCCCACGCCGCGTCCTCCGGGGGCGCTTCCTTGAAGTAGCGCGCGAGCGCTTCCACCTTGGCGTTGGTGGACGTGGTCTGGTCCAGCGTTTCGTAGAGGTCCGCCAGTCGCCGCACGCGTCAGTCCTCCGCTTCGCCTTCGAAGGGCGTGGCCAGGGGCGCGGCGTCCACGCCCTGCTCGCGCAGGTAGTGGGCCAGCGGCTCGGCGTAGCCGTGCGTCACCAGCACGCGCTCCGCCCGGGTGTCCTTCACCGTGCGCAGCAGGTCGGGCCAGTCCGCGTGGTCCGACAGCACGAAGCCGCGGTCGAAGCCCCGGCGGCGGCGGTTGCCTCGAACGCGCATCCAGCCGGACGCGAAGCCGGTTTCGTGCTCACCGAAGCGGCGCATCCACGTGGTGCCGCTCGCGCTCGGCGGCGCCAGCACCAGCGCTCCCGCGAACGAGGTGCCCTTCTCCACCTCCGACACCCGGTGCGTGGGCAGCATGCGGACGCCCGCGTTCCGGTATACGTCCACCAGGGAGTGCAAGGCGCCGTGGACGAACACGGTGCGGTCGGTCAGCTTCGCCAACTCCGCGAGCAGCCGCTGCGCCTTGCCCAGCGCGTAGCAGAACAGCACCGCCGCGCGGCCCAGCGCGCGGTTGGTGTCCCACCAACGCAGGATGTCCTCGGCCACCTGCTCCGTCGCGTCCCAGCGGAAGATGGGCAAGCCGAACGTCGCCTCGGTGATGAAGGTGTGGCAGGGGACGACCTCGAAGGGCGTGCACGTGGGGTCCGGCGCGCGCTTGTAGTCGCCGGACACGACCCAGGTCTCGCCGCCGTGCTCCACACGCAGCTGCGCGCTGCCCAGCACGTGGCCCGCGGGATGGAAGCTGACGGTGACTCCGTTGATGCGCAGCCGTTCGCCGTAGTCGAGCGTGTCGATGGTTGCGTCCGCGCCCAATCTCCGATGGAGCAGTCCCTTGCCCGCCCGGGCGCCCAGATAGCGGTGGCTGCCACTGCGCGCGTGGTCTCCATGCGCGTGGGTGATGAGCGCCCGGTCCACCGGACGCCAGGGGTCGACGTGGAAGCCGCCGGGAACGCAGTAGAGCCCCTGAGGCGTCACCGTCATCAATGGGGCGGAAGGAGCGGCACTCAAAGTCCCATTCAGATAGCGAGGGGCTTGGAGCCGGACCACCCGGGGTAGGACGCCGCCTCACCGGCGGGAACTCCCCGGGCTGCTTCCCGGGCACCCGCTGGCCCGGGGGCTTGCGCGGCGTGGGGAGGAGAATATCGGACCGCTTGGAGGACTCCCCTCGGACGGGGGATAACCCATCCCCCTGCCGTGATGCGTGGTGGGAAGTGAGTCAAAGACGATGGATGCACAGGAGCGGAAGTCAGCCTATCGGCAGCGCGCGGAGCAGGGTGAGGCGGTGCCGGTGTCGGTGGAGCTGCCGGCGGACCTCGATACGCCGCTGTCGGCCTATCTGAAGCTGGGCGGTGGTTCGCGCGGCTTCATCCTCGAGTCGTGTTACGGCGGCGAGCGGTTCGGCCGCTACAGCCACATCGGCGCGGAGCCCGCGGGCCGCGTGCGCTTGGACCGGAACGGTGCCACCTTGTGGCGCGGCTCGCGCGAGGAGCGCCGGGACGGCAATCCCCTGGATGTGCTCCGCCAGCTCTGGCGCGAGCTGGCCGTGGCCCGGCTCCCTGGAGAGGCCCCCTTCCTCGGCGGGCTCGTGGGGTACATGGGCTACAACTGCTTCTCGTGGCTGGAGCCCTCGGTGCCGGACCGGCACCCCAGCGACATCTCCTTCCCGGACTCGGAATGGCTGGTGTGCGAGGACTTCGTCACGCACGACACCCGCACCGGGACGCTCAAGGCCACCGCCATTGCCCGTCCGTCGCTGCACGGCAGCGTGGCCGCCGCGCTGAAGGACGCGGAGGGGCGCGCGCAGGCCATGGCGGATCGGTTGTTGAAACCACTGCCACCAGAGGCCTATGCGCCCGAGCCGCGCATGCGTGGGGACGCGGCGCCTACCGCGTGCTGGGACCGCGCGGGGTATGAGTCGGCGGTGGCTCAGGCGCAGGAGTACATCCGCGCCGGAGACATCTTCCAGGTCGTGCTCGCGCGCCGCTTCGAATCCCGGGGCGCGCCGCCGCCGCTGTCGCTCTACCGCGCGCTGCGGCGGGTGAATCCATCGCCGTACCTTTTCCTCGTGGAGCTGGGCGAGGCCCGCGCGCTGGTGGGCGCGTCGCCGGAGTTGCTGGTGCAGGTGCGCGACGGGGACGTGGTGGTGCGGCCCATCGCCGGCACCCGGCGCCGTGGTGCGTCCGAGGCCGAGGACCTGGCGCTGGAGAAGGAGCTGCTCGCGGACGAGAAGGAGCTCGCCGAGCACATCATGCTGGTGGACCTGGGGCGCAACGACGTGGGCCGCGTGGCGGCGCCTGGCTCGGTGCGCGTCGAGGACATGATGCTCATCGAGCGCTACAGCCACGTGATGCACATCGTGTCGCAGGTGCGCGGCAAGCTCGACGCGAAGTACGACGCGCTGGATGCGCTGGCCAGCACCTTCCCCGCGGGCACGGTGTCGGGCGCGCCCAAGATTCGCGCGATGCAAATCATCGACGAGTTGGAGGTCCAGCGGCGCGGGCCCTATTCGGGCGCGGTGGGCTACCTGTCCTTCTGCGGCACGCTGGACGTGGCGATTGCGCTGCGCACCTTCTTCGTGGACGGAGACCGGACGATGTGGACCTCGGGCGCGGGAGTGGTCGCGGACTCGGTGCCGTCGAAGGAAGCGGACGAGACGGAAGCCAAGGCGGGCGCCATGGCCGCCGCGCTGCGGCTGGCGCGCGAGGGAGGTGGCCGGTGATTCTGGTCATCGACAACTACGATTCCTTCACCTTCAACCTCGTGCAGCTCCTGTACACGCTGGGGGCCGAGGTGAAGGTGGTGCGCAACGACGACCTGGATGCCGAAGGTGTCGCGGCCTCGGGCGCGTCCCACCTGGTGATTTCGCCGGGGCCCTGCACTCCGCACGAGGCGGGCGTCAGCGTGGCGGCCATTGCCCAGTCACGCGTGCCGGTGCTGGGCGTGTGCCTGGGGCACCAGTCCATTGGCGCGGCCTTCGGCGGCAAGGTGGTGCGCGCGCCAGAGCCGGTGCACGGGAAGGCGGCGCACATCCGGCATGGCGGCACGGGGCTCTTCGCCGGGCTCAGCGAGGGCTTCGCGGCGGCGCGCTACCACTCGCTCATCGTGGAGGCGCCGTCACTGCCCGCTGAATTGGAAGCCACCGCGTGGAGCCAGGATGGCCTCATCATGGCGCTGCGCCATCGCGAGCGGCCCGTGGTGGGCGTGCAGTTCCATCCGGAGAGCGTGCTTACACCCGAGGGCCCCGCGCTGGTGCGCAACTTCCTGGAAGGGCGGTTGTAGCTACGCGCGCAGGTGCGTGGTGTCGTTCCACGACACGATGGCCGGGCGGCGCCTGTCGCCGTCATGGCCGAGCACGCTGATGGACGCGGTGCTCAGCAGGAAGAGGCGGCCTTCCCACGGGGGCAGGCCCAGCCACCGCGCCGCGAGCACGCGAAGCAGGTGCCCGTGGGCGAAGATGAGCACGTCCCCGTCCGTCCGGAGCGCGTCGGAGATGACGCTGTCCACGCGAGTGGCGACCTGCGCCGCGGTCTCTCCGTTGGGGACGCCGTTCTTCCAGATGGTCCAGTCGGGCCGCTCGGCGCGAATCTCCGCGCCGGTGCGCCCCTCGTAGTCGCCGTAGTCCCACTCCATGAGGTCCTCACGCAGTTGGGCGTAGTCCCCGTAGCCGGCCAGGGCGCAGGTGTCCGCCGCGCGGCTCAGCGGGCTGGTGTAGACGGTGTCGAAGCGCCAGGCCTTCAGCGGCGCGCCGAGAAGGCGGCCCATCTCCCTTCCGGAGTCCAGGAGCGGAATGTCCGTCCGCCCTGTGTGCCGACCGGCGCGGCTCCACTCCGTCTCTCCGTGCCGGACGAGTACCACCTGTTTCCCGGGGGTCTTCATGGCTCGCATTCTGGCAGGGCCCGGGCTCGTGCGCAGGTGGAAGCCAGAGGGCCCTCGGGGCGTCGGGACTTTCAGTGGGCGATGTAAGTCGCCGGCAGGAGCGTCTTTCCACCCCTGCCGTCGAAGAGGCTGTCCTTCAGGTGCAGGTGGATGACGACGCGTGAGCGTTGCTCCAGGGCGCTGCGCGTCGTCGAGAACTGGATGGTTCCGGCTTGGGCGTTGATGAGGCCTGCCAGGCTGTCTTCCTTGAACGCTCCCACGTCGTCCAAGCGCACGGTGATGTCCACCTGCTTCACGTTCCTGGGCAGGAAGAAGCGCCCCAGGAGGTGGGCGTGGTCCGCGTCCGACAAATCCATGGCGCGTGCGTTGGGCGAGGGCTCGAAGCGGACGGGCTCGCCGAAGGACGTGACCTCGACCTGTCCCATGCCCAGCAGGACCTTCTCGTACTGAGCCGCGTCCTGGCCTTGCAGGCGGATTTCGAAGGCGTCCAGCACGGGGTCTCCCAGCGCCCGCATCAAATCGTCTTCGCTGCTATCGCAGGCACTTGTTCCCAGCGCCACGAGCAGGCCCGGAACCCACCTGGATTGGGATGGAATCTTCATGACCACGCTCCCTCTCAGAACCGAGGTTCCTCGGCGCGCTCCATGGCTCGCAGCGGGTCCACCGCGAAGATTCGTTTTCGCAGCGGGATGGCGGTCCGCTTGCCAGAGTGATTGTGCCGCTCCAGCCGTTGACGCAGCTCTTCCACCCGGCCGGGTTCGAGCGACGCGGGATTCTCCAGCGCGGACAGGGCAGGCGCGCGCGTGTTGAAGACGCGCTCGTTGCAGACCGCCGTCAGCGCTTCGCGCGCCGTCCGGACCTTCAAGGACTCCAGGGCCGTGCGGCGCGTGTTGTTCGCGGCGATGGCGGGGTTGGCCCAGAGGATGCCCAGGGCACCTGGGAGGGTGGAGACTTCGCCGAGCGCGCCGAGGGAGATGGGGCCGTATGCCAGGCACTCCAAGAGGGCGCTCTCGCTGGCGCCGAAGAATCCGCGGTCCCGGGTCGTCGGCTGCGGACGAGGCGAGCCCCAGGAGTAGACGCCACACATCGCGCCGTTCGCGAGCTGGGGCACCGGCCGCGTGAGGAGGCGGGTCAGGTTTCCCGTCGTCACGTCCACGGCATGGAAGCCGCTGACCCTGTGGGTGTCGGGGCCGCTGGTTCCGTAGAGGAAGAGCTCGCCGTCGCGTGTGAAGACGGCGGCGCTCATGACGGGGTTCTCCGCGGACCTGCCGTCAATCTGCGCGGGCTCGGGATGGTCGGTGGCCACGCCCGTGAGCGGGTCGATGCGGGTCAGCCGCTGGGTGGCGTTGTTGAAGGCGTAGAGCTGGCCGTCCCGAGGATTCGTCGCGAAGTCCGCCATCTGGAAGTCTCCCGGGATGGTCACCACTTGCTCGGAGAGGGTGCCCCCGGTGCTGGGGTTGATGCGGATGAGGCGATGGGTGCTGTGCTCGAAGCCGACGTAGGAGCCATCCTTGAGAACGGATCCCGCGGTCCAGATGGCCGAGCGAGGTGCCGAGGTGTCCAGCGGGGCGATGATGCTCGAAGAGCCGGTGGCGTCGATGCGGATGAAGCTGGGCGCGCTGACACCGTCCGAGGCGATGGCGTACAGGATGTTGTCGAAGTGGTTGAACGCCAGCGCGTTGTAGGGAAGCGCGGCTTCACCCTGTAGCGTCAGCGCGCCGGTGGTGGGGTCGAAGATGTAGAGCCGTGAGGGGGCCGCGGGCCGTCCTTCCGGAGAGCGCGAAGCCGTGGAGAGGTAGACGGTGTCGTCACAGAACAGGTCGGGCTGAGGAAGGCAGAGCACGTTGGCCCCCGCCTGGCTGGCGCCTGCGTCCCAGCCGATGCTGAAGGTGCTGGTGAAGGAGACCTCGTGGTTGGGCGTCACGGGGTTCGCATCGTGTATCCCCCATGTGAGACACGCGTCATAGCTCTCCAGCTCGATTTCGCACTGATACGTGACGTGGCCTCCCGCTGGAACCACGAGGGGGGACGTGGGCGAGAGCGTGCAGGACTTCAGCAGGGGCGCGGTCGCGGAGAGCAACTCGGAGGGGAGCGTCGGGTCGATGTTGGTGACGGTGAACGTGAAGCGCAGCGTCTCCGGGTAGGTGGCGACCGTGTATTGCTTGAGCCCGTTCACGAGCTTCTCGGCTCGGAAGTCGTTGGCCCAGGCGTTCGATGCCCAGACGGCGCCAATGAACAGGAGCCCGAGCCATTTCCTATCCATCATGGGGGTCTCCTCGTCCGTCATTGCTGGGGGGACAAGGGACGGCTGCAGTCGATGTGCCAGTTGTTCTCTTATTTATTGTTATTCTTGAGGGCTGATACATGTGCCCTCAAGGGCGCCCGGATGTCGAATGGTGCTGTTTGGGAATGTCATGGGAGTGGCGGGAGGATGTCCCGGGGGACTTGTTCTTGTCCGGAACTTCCAGCCAGATGGGCACGTGACGGCAGGAGGCACTGACGCCGAGGACGGAACGCGGCACCGCGGGTGTGTAAGAATTGCAGGCAGGTGGCTGGCATTCTTTCTGGGATGCATGCGACTTCGAAGCAAGGCCCGGCCGAACGTCGATGCGCTCGGCCGGGCCCGTTCTCAGACCACGACGACTACGGCATCACCGCGATGAACCGGTCCGCGAGGACGTTGTTGTCCTCGCGCAGTTCCTCGAGGTTCTGCCATGGGTCGACGAGGGCGCCCAGGTAGAAGAACCCAGTGGGGCCAGAATCCGGAGGCGTGTTGACCGTCACCTGCGTGTTGCGCGTGACGCACTGCCCGGCGTGCAGAGATTGCACGGTCATCACTCCAATCTGGCTCTGACTGTCGGGGGGGACGCCCGGCCAGCTTTGATAGGGGAATTCGAGCGTGTTGTTGCTCGACAGGTACAGCGCCACATCCATGGAGCCGTTGGTGGGCGCGGTGCCATGGTTGCAGACCTGCACGGTGGCGGTGAAGGTTGTTCCCGTTCTCACGGAGTTGGGGCCGGAGACGGAGGTGACGACCAGGTCTGGCTGGTTGCCCACACCCATGAGTCCGCTGACGAAGATGTTGTTGTCTTCGCGCAGCTCGGCCTGCGCCTGGTTCGAGTCAATGATCGCGCCCAGATACAGCGGGTGATGGGGCTCGGCCTCCTCGGGCAGTTCCACCCACGCGAGGACGGGCTCTGTGGTGCATTGTCCCGGATTCAGGGGCTGCACGTTCCAGGCGCCGATGAGTGCTTGCGTGCGCGGGTAGGGGAAACCTGGTGCATTCCACTGAGGCATCACGACCTGGGCCCGGGTGGAGAAGTACAGGTCCAACTGCACGCTGCCCGATGCCTGGGTGCCCTGATTGCAGACTGTCACCGAGGCAGTGAAGTTGCCGTTGCGTTCCACGCTGACGGGCGCTTGCACCGCGGTGACAATCAGGTCGGGACCGGCGCCAACACCCATGATGTCACCGACGAAGGTGTTGTTGTCCTCGCGCAGCTCACCCGCGAGCAGGTCCGGATTGATGGCCGCGCCGAGATACAAGGGCTGTTCGGGCTGGGCCAGGACAGGAAGGTTCGACCAGGAGGGCACCTGCAGCGTGATGCAATCGTCGATACCCAAGGCGGGGACTCCGAACTCGCCGGCGTACACCTGGCTGGCGGGTATCGGGATTCCCGGGCCGTACCATTCGGGCATGGCCATGCTTGCGTCGGTGGAGAGGTGGACCTCCAGTTCCGTGGGATAGGATTCGGACGTGCCTTGATTGCAGACGGTGACCGTGGCGGTGAACGCGGTGTTGGCTTCGACGCTCGCGGGGCCCGTGAGTGACGTGATGACCAGGTCGGACGCATGGCCCACGCCCATGCGTCCGCTCATGAAGATGTTGTTGTCTTCACGCAGCTCCTCCTGGGATTGCATCCCATCGACCAGGGCACCCAGGTAGAGTTTCTGGTCAGGGGATGTCGCGGGCGGCAGCGTCAGTGTTGCGACAGCGCTTCCCGTGAAGCACCTCCCTGGATTCAGGAGGGGGACACTCAGCTCGCCAATGGGCTGCTGCGTCGGTGGCAGTGGATTGCCGGGTCCACTCCAGCGCGGCATGACGAGCGCCTCTTCCGTGGAGAGGTGGAACTCCACGAGGGTGCTGTTCGAGGGCTCCGTCCCCTGATTGCAAACCGTGACGGTCGGGTGAAACGTCGCGAACGGCCCGACATTCGGAGGCGCCTGCACCGCCGTGATGACAAGGTCAGGGCCATCACCGACGCCGATGATTCCGCTCACGAAGGTGTTGTTGTCCTCGCGCAGTTCGTCGACGTTGCCCCATCCGTTGATGATGGCGCCCAGGTACAGGGGTTGGGCAAACAGTGCGTCGGGTGGCAACTCTGTAGAGGCCTGGATGGATTGGGAAATGCAGTGGCCCGCGTCCAGGTGTGGCACTGAGATGTTGCCGATGGGGGCCTGGGTGACGGGCAGGGGGGAGCCCGAACCGAACCACCGTGGCATTTCCAACGTGGGCAGGGTCGAGAAGTGGAGTTCCAGGTCCGAGGAACTCGCGTAGTCGGTGCCCTGGTTGCAAACCGTCACGGTGGCGGTGAAGGCACTGTGGATTCGCGCGCTTGTCGGAGCGTTGATGGCGGTGACGACGAGGTCCGCCTTGCTCCCTACGCCGATGCGGCCGCGCACGAAGGCGTTGTTCTCCTCGCGGAGCTCCTCGATGGAGTCGTTCGCATCGATGATGGCGCCCAGATAGATGGCCTCGCCGTGCGAGCCGGGCGGGATGTAGGCCGCGCCAGTCACTTGCCCTGTGAAGCAGTGCCCGACGTGCAGGGTGGGGATGCTCACGTCGCCCACGGGCGTTTGACTCCACGGGAGCGGAGTTCCATGCCCGCTCCAATCTGGCAGCACCAGGTGGGGTTCGGTGGACAGATACACCTGCGCCATCGTGGGCTCGGAGGAATAGGTGCCCTGGTTGCAGACGGTCAGGGTGGTCGCGAAGAGGATGCTGTCGCGCACGCTGGCGGGAGCATCGATGGCAGTGACCACCAGGTCAGGACGGTGGCCCAGGCCCATGAAGTCTCCGACGAAGGTGTTGTTGTCTTCGCGGAGTTCATTGTCCTGCGCGTATGGGTCGATGATGGCTCCAAGATTGAACGCCTTGTCGATGTACTCCGCGGGGAAGCTCATCGCGGTAGCAAGGGTGGAGATCGTCCTGCACTCGCCCGCATCCAACGATGGCACCTGGTGCATCCCAATGGAGAACGCCGTATGCGGGTCGGCGTTGTAAGGCGAGCCCCCCTGAATCGGAGCATTCAGGAAGGCATGCGCGGCCAGGTAGAACTCCACCTGGGTGTTCTGTGAGGCCACGGTGCCCTGATTGCAGATGCGGGCGGTGACAGGCACGTCGCCAGGCATGCTGCTGGCGGGGCCCTTCACGGAGGTGATGGCCAGGTCCGGCCCGTTGCCGAGACCCATTTGCTCACCGACAAAGGCATTGTTGTCCTCGCGAAGCTCCACGATGTTCGACCTGGGGTCGACAATGGCGCCCACGTAGAATGCTTGGAGTTGGGGTGGCGCACCCAGGGGCCGGTCCAGGGTGATGGGCTCCTCGCGTGTGACGCAACGCCCTGCTTCGACGCTGGAGAGGCCGAATCCGCCGACCTTGAACTGGGTCCCGTGTAGCAGTCCCCCCATGGCAGGCGAGTCCAGCGTCGGCACCATGGACAGGTAGATATCCACCGGGACCGCCGAGGCAGCGACGGTCCCCTCGTTGCATACCGTGACGCTGACAGGGGCCCAAGATGCCGAAGGGGCCACGCTGGCCGGAGCACGAACCGCGGTCACGACGAGGTCCGGGCGCGCACCTGCGCCGATGAGTCCCTGGGTGAAGGCGTTATTGTCCTCACGCAGTTCAGGGATGTCTTGCGTGGAATCGATGATGGCGGCCAGGAAGAGGGCGCCATCCACGGGTGCGCCGGCTGGGAACGTCGCGGCGCCCTGGACGTTGCGAGTGATGCAAATGCCAGGGTTCAGGAGGGGCACATCCGTCTGGCCCACCCGTTCCTGTCCCGGCGGCGGTGGGCTGCCGCTGCCTGGCACGGTGACGTTGCCATCCACGGAGAGGTACAGCTCGAGCGAGCTGGGATTCGCGGGCAGCGTGCCGTGGTTGCAAACCCTCACGGAGGCGCCCAGCAGGTCTCCGCTTTGGATGCTGGTGGGGGCGTGCACCGAGGTGACGACGAGGTCCGGTCCCGCTCCCATGGCGACGAGGTCCCCCACGAAGACGTTGTTGTCCTCGTTGAGTTCCGTGGAGAACTCGGGCGTATCGGCGATGGCGCCCAGGTAGAGCGGCTGACCAGGTGTCGCGCCGGGCGGCAATATCACCGGGAAAGAGGCGTGGCGGATGGCACAGTGGGCCGGGAGCAGTTCGGGCACTTCCACCGTTCCCTGTGAGGCCTGATTCGTGGGGGGAGGTCCGCCCGTCGTTGGAAGTGACAGCGTGCCGTTCGTGGAGAGGTAAAGCTCCACGATGGTGTCGTCCGACACGTTGGTGCCTTGGTTGCACACCTTGAGCGTCGATGCGACCGTCCCGCTGTCCGTGACGCTCGTGGGGCCACGAAGCTCCGTGACGACGAGGTCCGGCCGGTTTCCGATGCCCAGCGCGGTCACCGCGGTGTTGTTGGCCTCGTCCAGTTCGACGAGGGTCTGGTGCACGTCGGTGATGGCTCCGAGGTAGTAGATTCCGTCCGTTTGGGGCCCCGGCAGCGTAGCGGAGCCGGTGAAGGCTCGCGTCTCGCAGTGGCCGGCCGCCAGCGCGCTGACCTCCAGCGTGGCGAGGAGCACCTGGTCCGTCGGGGGTGGCAAGCTCGGGTCGGGCCAGGAGAGCGTGCCATCCATGGACAGGTACAAGTCCGTCTGGATGGGACCTATGGGGCTCTGCGCGGGCGCTGTGCCTTCGTTGCAGACCTTCACGATGGTCGTGAAGGGCTCACCGAACCGAATACTGCTGGGGCCTCGTAGCTCTCGAACCACGAGGTCGGGGCCAAAGCCCCGGCTTTGCGGCTGACTCCTGAGCTGTTCGGGCTCGGTGGGCGCCGCGTTGCCCCCACAGCCCGTTCCCGCCAACAGACCTGCTGTCAGCAGGAACGTCCTGCTCCAAGACGGCCTTCGCCGTTGCTGCATGTTGCCTCCGGAGGAATGTCCTCGCGCAAGTGCCCGCCTGATGCGGGCACATGCGGAGAGCCGGAGTGCTTATACGGGGTGTGGGATTATCCCTGAATTTTCAGCTTGGAGAGAGCGTTTGCAGCCGCGCCTCAGCGTCGCAGCCCGCGCTTGATGTCGGCGCAGAGCGCCTTCGCCGCCTCGAGGCCCTCGGTGTGCGCGGCACGCACCAGCGCGCTGCCCACCACGACGCCGTCCGCATGGGCAGACAGCATGCGTGCCTGTTCCGCCGTGGAGATGCCAAAGCCTGCCACCACGGGCACGGTCGCGGCCTTGCGCACCAAATCCAATCGCTGTGAAAGGTCCGGCGGCAGCTCCGCGCGCATGCCCGTCACGCCCGACACGGACACGCAATAGACAAAGCCACGGCCATCCTTCGCGATGGCCTGCGCCCGCGCCGGGGGCGTCGTGGGGGCGCACAGGGGAATCAGGTCCATGCCCTCCGCGTCGAACGTGGCGCGCAGGCTCGCGCTCTCCTCGGGCGGCAGGTCGGGGAGGATGGTTCCAGACACGCCGCGCTCGCGTGCGAGCTTCGCGTAACGCGCCTCGCCCATGGCCATGATGAGGTTGACGTACGTCATGATGACCAGCGGCGTCTGGGGACATCGCTTGCGTACCGCCGGCACCACCTCGTCCAGCACGCGCTTGAGCGTGGAGCCGGCCTTGAGCGCTCGCTCCGCCGCGCCCTGGATGACGGGGCCGTCGGCGATGGGGTCGCTGAACGCCACGCCAATCTCCAGCACGTCCGCGCCGCCCTCGACCAGCGCGGCGAACACGTCCACCGAACGGGGCAGGTCCGGGTCGCCCGCCATGGCATAGGTCACCAGTACGCCTTCGCCCCGTGCCTTCGCCTGGGCGAAAGTCCGTGCAATCTCGCCGCTCATGCCTTCACCCCCACCGGCGGAGGCACGCCCCGCGCGGAAATCGTGGCCACGTCCTTGTCTCCGCGGCCCGAGCAATTGATGACCAGGTGCTTGCCCGCCCCCAGCTCACGCGCCAGCTCCCGGCCGCGCGCGAAGGCGTGGGACGTCTCCAGCGCGGGGAGGATGCCTTCCAGGCGCGCCACCTCGTAGAAGGCCGCCAGCGCCTCGTCGTCCGTGGCGATGCGGACCTCCATGCGGCCCGTCTTCGCCAGGTGCGCCAGCTCCGGGCCCACGCCGGGATAGTCCAGGCCCGCGGAGATGCTGTGCGCCTCCTGAATCTGGCCGTCCTCGTCCTGGAGCACCAGCGAGCGCGAGCCGTGCAGCACGCCCTCTGTCCCCAGCGTCAGCGAAGCGCCGTGCTGCTTCGTATCCAGGCCGTGGCCTCCCGCCTCCACGCCCACCAGCCGCACGCTGGCGTCGCCAATGAACGGGTGCAGCACGCCAATGGCATTCGAGCCGCCCCCGACGCACGCGATGATGGCATCCGGCAGGCCGCCAAAGGCCGCCTGGGCTTGCGTCCGCAGCTCGCGGCCGATGACGGTCTGGAAGTCACGCACCACCGTCGGATACGGATGCGGCCCCGCCGCGCTGCCGATGACGTAGTGCGTGTCCGACACCTGCGACACCCAGGTGCGCATGGCCTCGTTCATCGCGTCCTTCAGCGTGCGCGAGCCGGACTCCACCGGCCGTACCACCGCGCCCAGCGCGCGCATGCGGAAGACGTTGAGCGCCTGCCGCTCCACGTCCAGCGCGCCCATGTACACCTCGCAGGGCAGGCCGAAGAGCGCGCACGCGGTGGCGGTGGCGACGCCGTGCTGGCCCGCGCCCGTCTCCGCGATGATGCGCTTCTTGCCCATCCGCTTGGCGAGCAGCACCTGACCCACGGTGTTGTTGATTTTGTGCGCACCGGTGTGCGCCAGGTCCTCGCGCTTGAGCCACACATTCGCGCCGCCCCAGGCCTCCGTGAGGCGCCGGGCGGGCGTCAGCGTGGTGGGGCGGCCCACGTACTCGCGCAGCACGCGGGCGACCTCCTCGCCGAAGGCCGGGTCCGCGCTCGCCGTGGCGTAGGCCTCTTCCAGCTCCTGCAGCGCGGGAACCAGTGTCTCCGGAACGTAGCGTCCGCCGTAGCGCCCGAAGCGGCCGGCGGCAGTCTCCGTGGTCATGTCTGTCACTCCCAGAGGTTGATGGACTTCGCGGCGCGCACGAAGGCGCGCACCGCTTCCACGTCCTTGATGCCAGGGGCGGATTCCACGCCACTGGCCACATCCACGCCGTACGGCCGCGTCGCGCGCACCGCCTCGGCCACGTTGGAGGGCCGCAGGCCTCCCGCCACCAGCACGGGCACGCCGCTTCCCGCCAGCCCCGCGACGAGCGACCAGTCGAAGCCCACGCCGCCGCCGCCATACCCCGGCGCCGCGCCGTCGAGCAGCAGCCCCGCGACGTCTCCTACGCCCACATACGTCCGAGCCCGGACCACGTCTTCCGGCCCCGTGACTCGCAGCGCCTTGATGACAGGCACCCCGTACCCCGAACAGGCCTCCGGGGGCTCGTCCCCATGGAGCTGCACGGCCGTGAGGCCACAGGCGCGCACCGTCTCCCGGATGGTGTCCGGCGCCGCGTTGACGAACACGCCCAGCACCGTGCCCAGGGGAGGCCGCGTACGGGCCAGGGCCGCCGCCGTGGGGAGGTCCAGGTAGCGGGGGGACTTCGGGTAGAAGTTGAGGCCCAGCGCGTCCACGCCTGCCTCCCACGCGGCCACCGCGTCGGACAGGCGCGTGACGCCGCACACCTTCACGCGGACACTCATGGCGCCGCGTCCTTCACCCCGAGCAGCCTCCGCAGCGCGTGTCCGGGGTCGGGCTCTCGAAGCAGGGACTCACCCACCAGGACGGCGTCCGCTCCCGCTTCCTGCGCCGCCACCAGGTCCGCCAGGGACTTGAGGCCGCTCTCCGCCACCAGCACCCGGGCCCGGGAGCGCAGGTTCGGCATCACCCGCAGGGCCGTGCCCGTGTCCGTCTTCAGCGTGGCGAGGTTGCGGTTGTTGATGCCCACCAGCTTCGCGCCCGCGGCCAGCGCGCGCTCGGCGTGCGCCTCCGTGTGGGCTTCCACCAGCGCGGCCACGCCCACCGCTTTCGCGGTGGCGACCATCTCCCGCAGCTCGCCATCCTCCAGCGCGTCGGCGATGAGCAGCACCGCGTCCGCGCCCCACTGCGCGCTCTCCTCCACCTCGCGCGCCGCCACGAGGAAGTCCTTGCGCAGCACGGGCAGCGACACCGCCGCCCGCACGGCCACGAGGTCCTCCAGGCTGCCGCCGAAGTCCGGCCCATCCGTCAGCACGCTGATGGCACTGGCGCCCGCGGCTTCATAGGCTCGGGCCACCGCCACCACGTCCGCGTGGGGGAAGTCCCCGCCCGAAGGGCTCTTGCGCTTCACCTCCGCGATGACGCTCACTCGCCGCCCGGAGCGGTGGGTCACCAGCCCCTGGGCGAAGTCGCGGGGCGTGGGCCGGGGGCGAGGTGCCATGGGCGGACGCGCTTCAAGTTCCTGGCGTTTGCGCGCCATGATGCGGTCCAACGTTCCCGTCGTGCTCATGACAAGCCCCCTTCGATGAGGGCGGAGAGCTTGTTGCGGGCCGCGCCCGAGTCGATGGCCTGCTCCGCCTTCCGCACGCCGTCACGCAGGTCCGCCGCCAGTCCCACGACGACGAGCGCCGCCGCCGCGTTGAGCAGCACCGCCGTGCGCAGCCCCGAGCGCTCGCCGTCCAGCAGCGCGCGCAGCCGCTGGGCGTTCTCCTCCGCGTCGCCACCCGCGATGGCCTCACGAGGCACTACGTCCAGCCCCGCGTCCTGGGGCGACACCGTGAAGGTGTGGACCGTGCCGTCCTCGCGCAGCTCCGCGACCTGCGTGGCGCTGCACGGGGAGATTTCATCCAGCCCGTCATGGCCGTGCACCACCCACGCGCGGCGGCTGCCGAGCCGGCCCAGCACGCGCGCCGTCTGCTCCACGCGCTTGCCGTCGAACGTTCCCAGGAGCTGGTAGCGCGCGCCCGCCGGGTTCGTCAGCGGCCCCAGCAGGTTGAACACGCTGTGGAACCCCATGTCCCGCCGCGCCTGCGCCACGTGCCGCAGGGCCCCGTGGTGCGAGGGCGCGAAGAGGAAGCCCACGCCGTGCTCGTCGATGTCCCTGGCCACGCGCTCGTGCGGACGCTCCATGGAGACGCCCAGCGCCGCCAGCACGTCCGCGCTGCCACAGCGGCTGGAGACCGCGCGGTTGCCATGCTTGGCCACCGTCACTCCGGCCCCGGCGGCCACGAAGGCCACCGCGGTGGAGATGTTGAAGGTGTGCGCGCCGTCGCCACCGGTGCCGCAGGTGTCGAGCACCACGTCGGCACGCGGGGACAGCTTCGCCGCGCAGGCCCGCATGGCCTCCGCCGCGCCGAGGATTTCATCCTCCGTCTCACCCTTCATCTTCAGCGCTGTCGCCAGCGCGCCAACCTGGGCAGGCGAAGCCTCCCCGGCGAGCATCAGACCCATGATGCGGGTCATCTCCTCGCGGGTGAGGTCGCGCCGGCCCACCACCTTGCCCAGCGCTTCCTTGAGTGTCATGGCCTATCCCAGCCTGACCACTTCGCGGCCCATCGCCTGGGCGATGGCGCGGACCTCGTTCATGGACTTCTCGAACTCGGAGAAGTCCAGCGACTGGGCGCCGTCCGACTTCGCGCGCGGCGGGTCGGGGTGCACCTCGACGATGATGCCGTCCGCCCCCACCGCCGTCGCCGCGCGCATCATCGCCGGCACCGCCTTGCGCACGCCGATGCCGTGCGACGGGTCCACGAAGACGGGCAGGTGCGAGAGCGCCTTCAGCATGGGCACCGCGTTGAGGTCCAGCGTGTTGCGCGTCATCGTTTCGAAGGTGCGGATGCCGCGCTCGCAGAGGATGACCTGCGTGTTGCCGCGGGCGACGATGTACTCGGCCGCCATCAGCAGTTCCTTGATGGTGGCGCTCATGCCGCGCTTGAGCATCACCGGCTTGCGCAGGTCCCCCACGGCCTCCAGCAGGCTGAAGTTCTGCATGTTGCGCGCGCCAATCTGAAGGATGTCCGTGGTGTCGGCGACGGCCTGGAGCGTCGCGGTGTCCTTCACCTCGGTGGTGACGAGCAGGCCCGTCTCCTGGCGCGCCTCGGCCAGCAGCGCCAGGCCGTCACCCTTGAGGCCCTGGAACTCATAGGGGCTGGTGCGCGGCTTGAACGCACCGCCACGCAGCATGGTGGCACCCGCCTTCTTCACCGCGTGGGCGGTGGAGAGAATCTGCTCGCGCGACTCCACCGAGCACGGGCCGGCGATGACGTGGAAGGCGGAGCCGCCAATCGTCAGGTCGCCGATGCGCAGCTGCGTGTCGTCCGGCTTCACCTCGCGGCTGACGAGCTTGAACGGCTGGGAGATGGCCACGGCGTCAGCGACGCCAGGGAGCACGCGGAAGGGCTCCGGTTCCACCGCGCCCGGGTTTCCGGTGATGCCAACGGCCGTGCGAGTGCCCCCTGGAATCGCGTGCGGTTGCCAACCACGGCGGCGGATCTCGTCGTTCACACGCTCGATGTCCTGGGCCGTCGCGTCGGGTCGCATCACGATCAACATGGGGCTGCCTGCTTTCTCTCGCTCCGAGGGGTGCTGTGGGCCGGGAGCATTCCGGCGCTTGGTTGCATGGGTGGGACGGGCAACAGCCGGTGTTTCTGCATCAAGTGTCTGTTGCCCGCAACCGCTTCCGAGTCTCCCTTGCGCCTCCCACGCTTATCAAGCGAGCGTGGGCGCTTTTCTTGAGCGGGAAGTGTGGAGGCGCGTGCGTGTCGAATCCGGAGGTCATCGTCGTCGGGGCAGGGCTCGCGGGGTTGGCGTGCGCGCGGGCGCTCGTCGCGTCACGGGTGAAGGTGTTGTTGCTAGAGGGCAGTGACGCACCGGGGGGCAGGGTTCGCACGGATGTCCATGAGGGCTTTCTGCTAGACAGAGGCTTCCAGGTGTACCTGTCCGCGTATCCGGAGGGCCGGCGCACGTTGGACCTTGAGGCGCTGACGTTGCGCAGGTTCGCCCCCGGCGCGAAGGTGTGGCGGGGTGGCAAGTTGCACACGGTCGCGGACCCGCTGCGGCGCCCCGTGGAGGCGCTCGGGCACCTGTTTGCTCCCGTGGGGACGTTCGGGGACAAGCTGCGCATCCTGGAACTGAGGCAGTTGGCGCTCTCCGGTGAGGTGGAGGACGTGTGGCATCGGCCGTCACGCACGTCGCGGCGCTACCTGGACGAACTGGGCTTCACGGAGGCCTTGCGTGAGTCGTTCCTGCGTCCCTTCTTCGCTGGCATCTTCCTGGAGCGGGAGCTGACCACCTCCAGCCGCTTCCTGGAGTTCGTCTTCCGCATGTTCTCATCCGGATACGCGGCGGTTCCGGAGTCAGGGATGGGCGCCATTCCAGCGCAACTGTCGGCGCGCCTTCCGTCGGGCCTGCTGCGGATGCGCGCGCCGGTGGCGGACGTGTGGGGACACCGCGTGCGTCTGGCGGACGGAGAGTTGATTGGCGCCAGGGCGGTGGTGGTGGCCACGGACCCGGCGAGCGCGGTGGAGCTGCTGCCGGGCATGGTGCCACCGGTGATGAACCGGGTGACGTGCCTCTACTTCGCCGCGCCGGAGCCGCCCGTGGAAGGGCCCTGGCTGCTGCTCAATGGCGAGGGCCGGGGCCGGGTGAACAACGTGGCGGTGATGAGCGAGGTGTCACCGGCGTATGCGCCGCGGGGACAGGCGCTCGTGTCCGTGTCCGTTGTCGGCGCCACGCCGGACCTGGCCACGCTGCAAGCCGAGGTGCTCGCGGAGCTGACGGACTGGTTCGGTCCGGCCGTGTCCGCATGGCGGCACCTGCGCACCTATGCGATTCCGCTCGCGCTGCCCGCGCAGCCTCCGGAGGTGTTGGAGCCGCCTCGCCGGCCGGTGCGGCTGTCACCGGGACTGTTCGTGTGTGGAGACCACCGTGACAATGCCTCCATCGACGGCGCGCTGGTGTCGGGCCGCCGCGCCGCGGAGGCCGTCCTGAGAGAGTTGGAACGCGAATGAGACACCACATGGCCGAGGACGTCCTGGTGGGGTGGGGTTGGGACCCGGGTCCTGGCCTGGAGCCCGTGCCGGGCACTCAGCGTGCATTGGGTGAGCTCATCCGCGCGTGGATTGATACGGGGGCTGCCTGTCCGAGCCCCTGACATGACCTGCTGGGACTGATAGACCGCCCGTTGATGAAGGACCTTCCGGATTCTGGGAAGCAGGCATTTGGCTTCGAGGCGCACCGCTCGGCGCTCATGGGCCATTGCTATCGCATGCTGGGTTCTGTCTCGGAGGCGGATGACGCCGTCCAGGAGACGATGGTGCGCGCCTGGCGCGCGAGGGACCGGTTCGAGGGCCGTGCGTCTCCACGGACCTGGCTGTACTCCATCGCCACCCGCGTGTGCCTGGACGCCTTGTCGGCGAGCGGGCGCCGCGCGCGGCCGATGGAGCTGGGGCCCGCGTACTCCATCGACGGGCCGCTGACGCCACTGCCGGCGAACAGTTGGATTGAGCCCATTCCGGACGCGCTGGCGGTGCCGTCGGACGTGGACCCCTCCGAGCAGGCGTCACTGCGTCAGAGCATCCGGCTCGCGTTCCTCGCGGCGCTTCAACACCTGCCCCCCAAGCAGCGCGCGGTGCTGCTGCTGGCCGAGGTCCTGGGCTGGCCAGCCACGGAGATCGCCGAGACGCTGGAGACGTCGGTCGCCTCGGTCAACAGCGCGCTCCAGCGTGCCCGGGTGACTGTGTCGGACCTGCGGCTGGAAGACTCCGAGTTCCGGGTGCCTCAGTCCGACGCGCAGGTGGCGCTGCTGAATCGTTACGTGGATGCGTTCGAGCGCTACGACATGGACGCCTTCACCGCGATTCTCCACGAGGAAGTCACCCTCTCCATGCCCCCGTACACGCTGTGGCTCCAGGGGCACGCGTCCATTCGCGGTTGGTTCCTCGGGCGAGGGGCGGTCTGCAGGGACTCCCGGCTGGTGAGGACCGAGGCCTGTGGCTCACCGGCCTATGGGCAGTACCACGCGAGCAGTGACGGCGGGCCCTTCAAGCCGTGGTCGCTCATCGTCCTGGAGCTGTCCGGTGGACGCATCGCGGCGATGACCCATTTCCTCGATACGGAGGCGTTGTTCCCGCGGTTCGGCCTTCCCCAGGAGCTCCCTCGGTAGGCGGGGGGGCGGAGAATCTTTCTGAAAAAAGACCGATGAATTCGGTCCGCCTCGGGAGTCAAAGCCCTCGTAACCCACCCGCCCTGGAGGCGAACATGAAGGTCAGCCGTCCCCGTAAGCTCTTCCTCAACCTGCCCGTGGCCGACCTGAAGCGGTCGGTGGACTTCTTCACGAAGTTGGGCTTCGAGTTCAACAAGGACTTCACCGACGAGCACGCCACCTGCATGGTGGTGGGCGAGGACGCGTTCGTGATGCTCCTCACGCATACCCGCTTCAAGGACTTCATCAAGAAGCCCCTGCACGATGCGACGCAGAGCACCGCCGGCACCTATGCGCTGTCCGCCAACAGCCGAGAGGATGTCGATGAGATGGTGAAGACCGCGCTGGCGAACGGTGGTTCACCCGCGGCGGACGCCATGGACATGGGCTTCATGTACGGCGGGAGCTTCTACGACCCGGATGGTCACCACTGGGAGGTGGCCTGGATGGACCCGAACCAGATGCCTCCGCAGTAGTTTGCGGACGTGGTGCGCCGCGTGGATGCCCAGGGCTTCCGCGCGGCGCGTGGGCGCTGCGTCAGGGCGCGCGTTCAGCGGCCACCACGGGAGGCAGCCACTTGCGCAGCACGCTGGGCGAGCTCTCCCGGTAGATGTTGTCGTGGCGCAAGTCGGGCCGGGGTTCGACTTCCCACTTCAGGCCCGCGGGTGCGCTGGTTCGGAGGACGTCCTGGAGCCTCGCCACGGCGGGGACGATGTCGCCCGTTTCATTGGCGGAGGACACGTAAAGTCCCGCGCGCAGGTCCGGCCGGGCCGCGAACCATTCACCCGCCCCCTTCACCAACGACTCCGCGTTCCACCACAGGCTGGGGCTCAGCGCGAGGTAGGTGCCGAACAGTTCCGGCTGGAGGAAGAACGTCTCCACGATGAAGTAGCCCGCGAGCGACTCGCCGATGATGGCCCGCTCTTGCGTCACCCGGTAGCGGCGCTCCACCTCCGGCATCAACTCTTCGTGGATGAAGGCTCGGAACGTCGCCGAGCCTCCCGTGACGGGGGCGACCTCCAGGTCCGATGCCACCGTGGTCGGGCCCGTCATGTCCCGCCGCCGCACGGTGTTTTCGATTCCCACGATGATGAGGGGCCGCAGCTCGCCCGCGCGGATGGCCGTGTCGACGGTGGTGGCCAGGTGCGGGAAGTCTTCCTTCAGGCCGCCATCGGGCATGTAGAGCACCGGGAAGCGGCTCTCCGCCGCCGTCGTGTAGCCCGGCGGCAGGTAGACGGTGATGTGGCGGGGCTCCTTCAGCTTCGCGGACTCGATGGTGAATGTCTGGTGGGGAGGCACGGGCTCGGTCACGGCGGGCCGGGTGCTCGCGCACGCGCCTCCCAGGACGAGCAACAACAGCCCCATGCATTTCATCGATGTCCGCATCACTTGCTCCCGCAGTGTTCGACGAGCCATCGAGGCTCGTGACCGGGATAGTGCCCGAGCCCTGGATGCGTCGCCAGGAGGCGTCCAAGTGCGCGAGCTCGGGCCAGCGCACCTCGATGATGACTCCTGCGACATCGGTGGGGAGCCGGAAGCCCACCTGCGTCCCCGTGACGTCGTTGGCGTCGTGGCGCGTGGCGGACACCTGGGGCTGGGCGGCGTCATAGCGCCGTCGAACGCTCCGCCTCGTCCACGGACCTCGCGGCGCCGGGCCGGGCCGAAGTGGTGAGCAACCACCGTCCCAGGACGAGTGCGACGACGGCGGCGGCCCCGCTCGCGGCCAGTACCCCCAGCTTCCCTGCGGCGAGCAGCTTCGTCTCCGTGAAGGCCAACTGCGCGATGAACAGGGCCATGGTGAAGCCGATGCCCGCGGTGCTTCCCAGCACCAGCAGCTCCCGCATGCCCAGGCCCTTCGGCAACGTCGCGAGCCGCAGGCGCAGTGCGAGCCAGCAGGCGCCAATCACGCCCAGGGGCTTGCCCACCAGGAGCCCGGTGGCCGTCGCGAGGGCCACGGTCCACGACGCCGCATCGAGCGGTTCACTGGAAATCGGCACCCCCGCGTTCGCGAGCGCGAACACCGGCATGATGCCGAACGCCACCCACGGATGCAGCGTGGCAATCAGGCTCTCCGAAGGCGACATGGCCTCACGGCGCGCGGCATCGACCCGGCGCAAGGTCTCCGACAGGTGATGGGAGGACAGCTCGCCTGGCTGCGCCTGGGCGATGTGTTCGAGTTCGGTCCGAGCGCCGGTGACGAATCCTTCCGGACCGAGCCAGGTGCGCACCGGCGTGATGAGCCCGATGATGACGCCCGCGATCGTCGGATGAATCCCCGCGGAGTAGACGCCCGCCCAGGCGACGAACGCTGGAACGATGTAGGCCCACTTCGAGCGCACGCCAAACCGCTGCATCGCGAAGACACCCACGATTCCCAGCGCCGCGACGAGCAGCCCGGTGATGGCCACGCCCGATGAGTAGAACACCGCGATGACGATGATGGCGCCCAGGTCGTCGATGACCGCGAGCGCGAGCAGGAGCACGCGCAGGGCGGGGGGCACCCGGCTTCCGAGGAGCGTGAGGATGCCCACCGCGAACGCGATGTCCGTGGCCATGGGCACGCCCCACCCCGAGCGGGTGTCCGGGGTATCCGCCAGGAGGAGGTACAGGCCCGCCGGAACGAGCATGCCCCCCAGCGCCGCCGCGGCGGGGAGCGCGGCGCGCCGCAACTCTGACAGCTCGCCCTGATGGACCTCGCGGCGAATTTCCATGCCCACGACGAAGAAGAAGATGGCCATCAAGCCGTCGTTGACGACCCATTCGAGGCTGCGCTCGAAGGTGAAGTCACCGACGCGGATGCCGAGTGGCGTGTGCCAGAAGTGCGCGTAGCTCTCCGCCCAGGGCGAGTTCGCCCACAGGAGCGCGATGGCCGCCGCCACGAGGAGCAGGATGCCACTGGCCGCCTCGATATGGAGGAAGCGCTCCAGTGGCCGGCCTGCGAGCCTGGAGAGTCGAAGCAGTGGGGCCCAGGCCTCGGGCGGAAGGGCAGACTGCCCCGGTGGCGTGGTCGTCGACATACGCTGGTCCCGCCGGCTGCGTTGCCGGCTGGGATGGCGGCCCGACCATCCGAGTTCCTGCGGCGTTCATCGCCGCACCCTTCCACTTCGAACGCAGATTCACATGGCGCGCGGCCTCCGTCGAGTGTTGTCGACGTGGGCGCGGGCCATGGGCTTGCCCCCTCGGTGCCGCCTCAGCGTGTCTGGAGCGCCGCCGCCAGCCGCTCCGGTATCAGCGGCAGCTCTCGCGGCCTGGCACCCGTGGCGTCGAAGAGGGCATTGGCCAGCGCAGCCGAAGTGGGACCCTGGGAGGCTTCTCCTTCAGCAGGGCCGCCGCAGGCGCGACACAGGCGCGCAGTGGTGAGCCATTGCTCAGCACCGTACATGCGCCGCACTTGCCCCACGCTGCAGCCATACCGGGCCCCAGTTCGTCACGAGGATGGAGAGGAGGGGCGTGTCTTCGGGCGCGTCGACGGCGTGCTCCCGGCCGTTGACGTTCGAGGTGAAGCCCATGGCGCCTGCACCTTCCGGAAGACGGTGGACCCCACAGCGTACCGCACGCATCCCCTGGCCCGGAGGAGATGGGGCCTGGCGCGGCGATATCCCGCCACCGGGTTGCCATGCAGTGCAGCAGTGCACATCCCGGTGAGGGCGGGTGCAGCGCGGGTAATGGATGCTGATGCTGTCTCT